>CAMTPD010000320.1 GCA_947074265.1 uncultured Porphyromonadaceae bacterium | reverse complement strand
ACAAGCAAGATACTAGCTACAGGTAGCCCATAGTTTTGGTATGATTGTATGATAACTAAGCCTTGCGCCGTGGCTGTTTCATCTTTGTGCCCAGGCCCGCAAAGATTGTACCCCTTGGGCTTCCATCTTTGTGCCCCGGGGCGCAAAGCTTACTTCTTGCTATGTTTGTTGGTATAGGATACAAAAAAAGGAGTTGTCATACTCGAAACGTACGTTTCTTGTATGACAACTCCTCTAGGTATGATAGATAAAACCGATGATTAATATCTGTTTCTTCCTTCGCGTTTGTTGCTACGGCTATATTCTTTGAACTCGCCAGAAGGTTTGCGATCTTTGCGGAAACCACCTTCAGATGATCTACGACCACCCTCAGAAGATCTGCGACCGAAGTCACGACCACCGCGTCCACCACGACCACCTTCAGAAGATCTGCGACCGAAGTCACGACCGCCACGGCCACCGCGTCCGCCTTCTCTTGAACCACCTGCTTTGTCGTCAGCGATTTCTACAGAGATGCGTTTGCCGTAAAGCTCAGTACCTGTAAGTGATTGTGAAACTTTAGCAGCTTCGTTTTCTTCTACTTCGAAGAAAGAGAAGCTTTTCATCAAGTCGATCTTACCGATTCTTACTTTACCAGGAATGTGAATGTTTACAAGTTCGATCAAGTTGTTTGGCATGAAACCATCCATACGACCTACGTTTACAAACATACGTTTGAAGCCCGGAGTAGTAACACGTCCGCCACGTTCTCCTCTTTCGCCACGCTCACCACGTTCTCCACGAGGACGATCAGCGATTGTTTCGATTTCTTTTGCTTCTGCGTAGTATTTGAAGATACGAGTAAACTCAAGCGTCATGATACGTTTGATGATATCTTCTTTTTCCAACCAGTCTAGTTTGCGTAGTACTGCAGGAAGGAATGATTCGATTTGAGTTTCGTCTACTTCTGCTTTTTCGATACGGTCTACAAGGCTTAGTAGTTGTTTCTCTGTAATCTCGTTTGCTGTAGGAATTACTCCCGGCTCGAACTTCTTGTTGATGATGCGTTCGATCTCACGGATCTTGCCTTTTTCACGCAAGTGAATGATAGCAATCGATGTACCTGAACGACCCGCACGACCTGTACGACCGCTTCGGTGTGTATATGATTCTACATCATCAGGCAAACCGTAGTTGATTACGTGAGTAAGCGAATCTACGTCAAGACCACGAGCTGCTACGTCTGTTGCAACAAGTAGCTGGATGTTTTTAACACGGAACTTTTGCATTACGTAGTCACGTTGAGCTTGAGAAAGTTCGCCGTGTAGTGCGTCTGCATTGTAACCGTCTTGGATCAATTGGTCTGCAATCTCTTGAGTCTCTTTACGAGTACGACAGAAGATGATACCATAGATATTTGGGTTGTAGTCGGCAATACGCTTAAGAGCAAGATACTTGTCTCTTGCGTGTACCATATACGAAATGTGTTTAACGTTTTTAGAGCCTTCGTTTTTGTTACCAACAACGATCTCTTTTGGGTTGTTCATGTATTGTTTTGTGATGCGAGCAATACCTTGAGGCATTGTTGCAGAGAACAACAACATGTTGCGTGAGGTAGGAACTTCTGCAAGGATAGCGTTGATGCTGTCTGTGAAGCCCATGTTAAGCATTTCGTCTGCTTCGTCCATTACCACGCTGCGTACGCCTTCCATGTTTACAACCTTGCGGTTCATAAGGTCGATAAGACGACCAGGAGTAGCTACGATGATATGTACACCACGTTTCAACGCTCTGATTTGTGTATCAATGCTTGAACCTCCGTATACCGGAAGAACCTTTAGGTGGTCGATGTATTTAGAGTAATCGTTTAGATCGTCTGCGATTTGCAAACATAGTTCGCGTGTTGGGCATAGAATAAGAGCCTGAGGCTGTACGTTTGTAACGTCTATTTTTTGTAGTACAGGAAGACCAAAAGCGGCTGTTTTACCTGTTCCTGTTTGTGCTAGAGCAATAACGTCGTTGTCTTCGCCTAATAAGTAAGGAATTACTTCTGCTTGTACTGGCATAGGATTCTCATATCCCATCTCTTGAATTGCCTTTAGTATTGGCGCGGCAACTCCTAATTCTTCAAATGTTTTCAAAATAATTGTATGTAATTATATGTATATATAATGCGAGCATCAAAGGTAGCTATTTGTATTTGAAAACGGATTTAGTTTAATAATAGCTCTCTGAGTTTTGCTCTTTTTCTCGAATCTAGATTCATTTTCTTCTCAAGATAATTGTTTACCGATCCGTAGTCTCTTTTAATCGCATTGAATACGATGTTGAGATTTGCTTCGTTGCAAGAAACCAATGTTGATATTGTTTCTTGTGCTTCGAGGTCGAGCTCGTTAAGAAGCTCTTGCGGATAGGAAAACTTCATATATTGATTTGAAGAAATGTAATCTTCGCGGATAGTTTGGTTCGGCATATCCAATGCTGCCATCAAAAAGGCAACTAAAAAGCCGACGCGATCTTTTCCAAGTGTGCATGTATAAAGAATCGGATAATTATCGGGATCTGCAGCAACTTCGATCGCTTTACCAAACTCTTCAGACAAGGAGTCCATGAAACATAAATAGGTATCCTGTATAAGGATATTAGCATCTCCACGACGTATTTTGCGTTTCTTGATGCGATGTAGTACATCGCTACTGCTTATGGCAGTAATTGGAATGCGCACGATTTGGGCGCTGTCGTAAATAAGGGCATTGGTGAAGAAGTCTTCATCGTCCCTTAAGTCTACGATGGTTTTGATACCTAGTCGTTGAAGGCGCTTGTTGTCAATCTCGCAAGGGGTTCCTACTTGCCCGGAGCGATAAATCTTTCCCCATTTCAATTGCTTGTCACTTCTGTTCTTGTATCCTCCGATGTCTCTGAAGTTCACAATGCCTTCCATAAGAACATGCCTGTTTGATACAATTTCGGTGTGACCGTTGTCGAATCGAAGAAGGAAGTATCGACGAGAGGTGTTGTCTTTTGTAATGTATGTAGACACTCCGTTTTCTACATCGGTTACAATAGCCGGCTTCTCGAGATTGAAATGATTTGGAGTAGATGAAACAAATATCGCTACATTCCCTTTTATGGCAGGAAACGTTTCCCACTTAACGAGATAGTTTCCAATATTATCGCGGCTACAAGCAGCGCGCACCTCGAAATACGGTTCTGAGAACCTACACCATACAACCGTTAGACTACGTAAATATAGGATACGTCGTATCATACTAATGAAAAAACTT
>CAMTPD010000319.1 GCA_947074265.1 uncultured Porphyromonadaceae bacterium | reverse complement strand
ATACCGTTGTTGTTCGTTTTCTGTAATCATTGATTTGGGTTTTGAGCAATATTGATTTGTTCTGCAGTTCTCTGATATCATTAAAAGAAAACTGCTTTTGTTTTGAAGCTACCAAAGTACAAAAATAGGATGAAGTAAAACGATGATCTACAAAAAAAGAGACTTCATCAATGCGACGAAGTCTCTTTTCAATATCTGTTTTATTCAGAAAAAGCTAGTTTGATTTTATAAATCCGCATGATCGTTTACATCTGCTTCCGCCTCAGCTTCATTTTTTGATTGAACTTTTTCTTCTGGAAGAATCAAGTTCAAAACAACACCAAGAAGTGCTGACAAACCAATACCTGCTAGTGAGAAGTTACCAACTTGAAGCACTGCACCACCGATACCGAATGTAAGGATAAGTGAAGTAATGATCAGGTTTCTTGTTTTACCAAGGTCTACTCTCGATTGAATCAAGTTTGCCACACCTACCGAAGCAATGGTACCAAACAACAGCAACATGATACCGCCTAATACAGGAGCTGGAATAGTCTTAAGCAATGCACTGATCTTGCCAAACACTGAAAACAAAATACCTACAACCGCCGCAATGCGAATTACAACAGGATCGGCAATTTTGGTAAGTGAGATAGCACCGGTTACTTCTGAGTATGTTGTAACAGGAGGTCCGCCGATAAGACCGGCGAATACGCAAGCAACACCATCACCCAACATCGTACGATGCAATCCCGGATCTTTGATAAAATCTTTACCTGTTACAGCATTTACCGTATAAACATCACCAATGTGCTCAATAACCGGAGCAATGGCAACCGGAATCATGAACAGTACAGCTTCCCAAGAAAACTGAGGAGCTACAAATTGAGGAAATGAGAACCATGCTGCATCCTTTATCGGAGTAAGATCTAGATCTGTAAATAGCAACGCTGTAATATATCCCACAGTGATACCGCAAAAGATTGGAATAAGACGCACAATGCCTTTTCCCCATAGAGATACCAATACCGCTGTAGCAAGTGAAACTCCGGCAAGCAGCCAGTTTTGTGAAGCCATGCTTACACCAGTAGAAGCCAAAGAAAGACCGATAAGCATAATAACCGGACCAATTACTACCGGAGGAAATAATTTACGAATAAAGCCAACACCTCTCCATTTGATAAGAGCAGACATCAACATATAAACCGCACCTACAGAAACAAGTCCGGAAAGCGTACCGGCAAGCCCGTAAATCTCAGTTGCTTTGATAATAGGCGCAATAAAAGCGAAACTACTACCCAAAAAAATAGGCACCTTTCCTTTCGTAATTAAATGAAAGATAAGTGTGCCGACACCAGCGGTAAACAATGCAGTGGAAGGATCAAGCCCTACAAGTAGCGGAACCAATACCGTGGCACCAAACGCTACAAACAAGAACTGCGTACCAACCAAAAGACGTTGTACCGGAGATAATTTCAATTGTTGCATAAAATGATTGTTGTATAAATTCTTTTATTGCGTGCAAAGATACATGTTTTTTATAAAACAAGAAAGCCCGAAACGTCTTATACAACTATATAAAACGGTTTCGGACTTACATTTATATCGACCAATCATTCATACATAATATACATATGCAGTGACACAAGATTAGGTATTTTCATTCATCTTTTTATTTCGATTGTTCGATGGCAGCTTGAGCAGCAGCAACTCGGGCAATTGGTACACGGAACGGAGAACAACTTACGTAATTCATACCTACATTGTGGCAAAACTTCACAGACGAAGGCTCTCCACCATGCTCTCCACAAATACCCAACTTAAGTTCCGGTTTTACCGAGCGACCTTTGGCTACTGCAATCTTAATCAGTGCACCTACACCCTCTTGATCCAGTACTTCAAACGGATCTACTTTGATAATACCGATCTCCTTATATACTTTAAGGAATTTGCCGGCATCATCGCGAGAGAATCCAAAAGTCATTTGCGTAAGGTCGTTGGTACCAAATGAGAAGAACTCTGCATGCTGAGCAATCTTATCGGCAGTAACCGTAGCTCGTGGCACTTCAATCATCGTACCAATTTTATAATCGATACGTGTACCTCGCTCTTCAAATACTTTCTCTGCCGTACGTTTGATTATACCTGTTTGCATTTGCAATTCGGCATCGATACCAACCAGCGGAACCATGATCTCCGGATGAACGTCAACACCTTCTGCTTTCACATTTAGTGCAGCCTCGATGATTGCTCTTGCCTGCATCTCTGTAATTTCAGGATATGTATTTCCCAAACGGCAACCACGGTGTCCAAGCATAGGATTGAACTCTTCGAGCGAATCACAAGCCAACTTCACTTCATCAAGCGTAAGTCCCATTTCTTCGGCAAGCTCTTTTTGTGTGGCCAATTGATGAGGAACAAACTCATGCAAAGGCGGATCTAGCAAGCGAATTGTAACTCCAAAGCCATCCATTGCACGGAAAATACCTTCAAAATCGGATCGTTGCATCGGTAGCAATTTCTGCAAAGCCACTTTACGCCCAATCTGTGTTTTTGAAAGAATCATCTCACGCATTGCTTTGATACGTTCGCCTTCAAAAAACATGTGCTCCGTACGACACAAACCTATTCCTTTAGCACCAAACTTACGAGCTACCTCTGCATCTTTCGGCGTATCTGCATTCGTACGAACAGACATTACGGTATACTTCTCTGCCAGTTCCATAATTGCGGCAAAGTCACCACTAAGCTCAGGATCTACAGTTTTAATGTCACCCTCGAGCACATCTCCGGTAGAACCATTTAATGAAATCCAATCACCTTCTTTGAACGTTTTACCGCCCATCGTTACTGTTTTCGCTTTATAATCTACCTGAATCTCACCGGCACCCGACACACAGCATTTACCCATACCACGAGCCACAACAGCAGCATGCGAAGTCATTCCTCCGCGAGCAGTAAGAATACCCTGAGCAACGTTCATCCCTTTCAAATCTTCAGGAGACGTCTCGATACGTACCAATATTACTTTCTGACGAGCCTCTGCCCACATCTCTGCTTCATCTGCAAAGAAAACAATGCGTCCGGTAGCTGCACCCGGTGATGCCGGTAATCCTTTAGCTACTTTCGTTGCTTTCTTCAATGCGGCTATATCAAATACAGGGTGAAGTAGTTCATCCAATTTATTTGGTTCGATACGTTCAAGCACCGTTTTTTCATCAATCATACCTTCTCGAAGCATATCCATGGCTATTTTCACCATAGCAGCACCTGTACGTTTACCATTACGTGT
>CAMTPD010000318.1 GCA_947074265.1 uncultured Porphyromonadaceae bacterium | reverse complement strand
TTTCAAACAAGACTCAATCAGAATCATTTAATTTCTAATTTTAGCTGTATCCCCCCTTATATATACTAAAGTATATAAGGGGGGATACAGCACATCGATCTCAATATCGATATTGATCATGCACTGTGCTTGTTTGTAAGCACGCACGATAATCAATTTCAGTCACGCTGCATAAAAGAATTCACCCACGCAGCGTGACTAGAAACGATCACGCTGCGTGGGTGAAAACATTCGTTATAGACGAGAAATAAATCGAGCCTAAACATGAAAAAATACGCAAAATGATTTGGAATAAGTTAATCTAGATTGTATATTTATCATCCAAACACTTCTGATCTACGAAGTTTAGATCAAATCGTGTTGTGGTCTTAGCTGAGTGTAGTTGATTAGATTGCCACCATGCAGGACGCTGCATAGGAGTGAAAGCAAGTCTTAGCCACTTCTGCTTAAATAGATATTTGACATAGCGATCTTAAATCTGTAAATCCATACGCCTTTCCAATCTCTTTTCTTCTTAAGTTACTCAGAAATCTTTCAGAACAGTGTACAGCTTCTGAACAGGAAGTCCCATTACGTTAAAATACGAACCATTAATCGATTTCACACCGATATAACCAATCCATTCTTGAATACCATATGAACCCGCTTTATCATATGGACGATACTTTTCTACGTAATAGCTGATTTCTTCATCTGTAAGTACATCAAACAACACAGTTGTTGTCGATGCAAATGAATGTGTTTTTTCCTTTGTTACAACTGCTACTCCAGTTACAACTTGATGTTCTTTGCCCGATAATTTTCGCAACATCACCAATGCTTCCTCTTTGCAAGCCGGCTTCCCCAATATCTCGGAATCGGTACATACTACAGTGTCTGCCGTAATCAGCAAGTCATTTTCTTTCATCGTGTGCAAATATGCAGCAGCTTTCTTTTCTGCTAAATACACAGGAACAACAGGCGGTGCTAGTGATTCCGGATACGACTCATCGATATCGGCCATTACGTTTACAGAGAAATCAAGGTCTAGTCCACTCAACAGCTCCTTTCTTCGCGGAGAGTTGCTTGCCAAAATTATATTGTATTTATCTAGATTTTTCATTGTCTGAGCTTTCTTTCATTTTCGTTACCAACCGAAAGCTTCTGCTTTCATCCACTCTCCTTGTGCTTTCATTACCTGCTCTATCAAGTCGCGAGCAACGCCTTCGCCTCCCTTTTTATGAGAAATATAATTGGCTATTTGCTTAATCTCGGGAGCGGCATCTAACGGAGCTACTGCCAGTCCGGCAATACGCATCACATCAAAATCGGGAATATCATCTCCTGCATAAGCAATCTCTTCAGGTTTCAATCCTGTTTTATCCATAAATTCATTGAAATCATGAATCTTTACTGCTGATTGCATGTAGATATGTTGTACGCCCAAACGGGAAAAACGTAATTCGACAGATTGTGTATTACCGCCTGCAATAATACCTACCTGATAACCATGTTTCACTGCAAGTTGCATAGCATAACCATCCTTGATATTTACAGTACGCATCGGTTCGCCATTGGGATGAAGCGGAATCATATCACTTGATAAAACTCCATCTACATCAAAAACAAAGGCTTTTATCTTCATTAAATCGTAATTGATACTACTCATTTTCTTTATCACTCATGTTGTGAATACTCTTACTTACTATAGCATATATGTCACGGCTATCTTGATCTGTGAGCATCTGAATATGCTTTTCAATTACCGACTCATCGTAACGAATTGCCGGCCCTGTTTGCGCTTCGATCGGATGCATCTCATGAATCTTAGACGCTGTTTCGTCGATAAGTGGAACCAAATAATCAAATTTCAAACCTTCTTCTTCAAGAATCGTTGCTGCTTGCGCATACATATGATTGGTAAAGTTATTGGCAAAAACAGCTGCAAGATGCAATTTCTTTCGTTTATCCGACGACAACTCCACCACTCGTTCTGTTAATGCTCCTGAAATCTTTTTCAACATCTTGAGGTCGTCAACGTGTTGTGCTTCGATAAATATCGGAATTACTGCAAAATCAACTTCTCTAGCTTTACTAAATGATTGTAGCGGATAAAGAACTCCACATCGATCGTGATACTGTGTAAGCAAATCCATAGGAACACTACCAGCTGTGTGCACCCACAATCCGGCAGTTGTGTTCATTTGTTTCAATACAGATTCTAGAATCGAATCTTTCAATGCAAAGATATACAAGTCGGCATCGGAGTCTATGGCACTAACCTCTACAATCGGCATTGCCCCCAAACGCTTTGCCAATGTCTTTGCTGATGTCTCGGTCTGGCTAAATACTTGTGCTATACGCATCCCTTTACGATGCATTTCGAGAGAAAGACGGGTTGCCAAATTACCGGCACCTAAAATTACTACTTTCATTCGCTTTACTCGTTTTCCAAATTTATATCTGAAGACTTAAACGATCCGAGATGCACTTTCTCCCATTGCAAATTGGATTCGTCGTATGGCTTACGATCTTGACCTTTATGGCCTACTGCAACGATCGAAAGCACTTGCATATGGTAAGGTATATCTAATAAGTCACGTACATATTGTTCTGAACTTGTACCTTCGGCAGTTTCACGCTCTCGCACCTGCACCCAACAGCTCCCTAATCCGAGGTCTTCGGCCTGTAATTGGACAAATATTGTTGCAATTGAAGCATCCTCGATCCAAACATCGCATTCCATCGGATTGGCCACAACAACAATTGCTAGTGCCGCATGCTCGATCATTGCTGCTCCATGTGGTTTGCATTTTGACAAAAGTGCTAATTGCGCTTTATCCTCTACCACCACAAACTGCCATGGGTTACGACTTTTTGAAGATGGAGACATCAAGGCTGCTTTTAGCAATAACTCAACCTCTTCGGGCTTTAATAGCTCTTCGGTATATTTACGTATACTACGTCTGGTTTTAATCAATTTTGCAAAACTCTCCATATATGTATATTATGCTATCTATTTATGATTCGATAAAGACAAAGATAAAAAGAAATTCTGCAAGCCTATTTTATTCTTATTGATTATAGCACAGAATTGTAATTATAGACCTCGCTCTACGAATTTTAGAACAACTAATTATTTAGAGAATAATTTCTTCATTAATATAAAAATTAATGTACATTTGCGACTATCCTTATTTAATATTTTACTAATTATTTAAACATTCAGTTCATGAATATTTCACATATTGAGCATTTAGGAATTGCTGTAAAAAGCATTGAAGCATCGCTTCC
>CAMTPD010000317.1 GCA_947074265.1 uncultured Porphyromonadaceae bacterium | reverse complement strand
GAATGTCTTTTTAAAAATGCATTCTCATTATTCACTTCGATATCAAATGTATAGATACTTCTAATGGTTGACGATCTGCAAAAGACCTACGATTTTGTTTTTGTTGCATACCTCCGGCAGAAACACTCTCTCTAGCCTTTTGCATTCCAATAGAACCAAAATCATCGGCTGGTAAATTCAAATAGCGAGGATCTATGTCTCTAATAAATCGACTAGGAGAACACACATTCGATTGTCCATTACGAAAACGACTTTTTGCATATGTAATAAAACACAATCTTTCTGCGCGGGTAATAGCTACATAAAATAAGCGACGCTCCTCTTCAATAGCTCGGTCATTACCTTTGCTCATTCCTGAAGGAAACAAATCTTCCTCAAGGCCTACAACAAATACATTCCTGAATTCAAGTCCTTTTGCTGCGTGAATTGTCATGAGTGTCACTTTATCCTCACGATCTTCAGAAGTACTATCTTGATCTGTTAATAATGAAACTTCGGCAAGAAAATCACTCAAACTTGGATTTTCTATACCCTCCTCTCGTTTTATCTCACAAAATTCAGCAATTCCTTTTAATAACTCTTGCAAGTTTTCTTGCTTACTTGTTCCTTCTATTGATCTATCTTGAAACAAATCAGCAACAACCCCCGATTGTTTTACAATAAGCGTTGCTAAATCTGATGCAGACAACACCTTACTCTCATCAATAAACCCAACAATAAGTTCTTTAAAAGCTTTCAGTTTAGAGGCCGTTCCTGTATTTACAGGTAATGCATATTTTAGCGGATCGCAAATTACATTCCAAGCACTATCATTATGTAGAGATGCAGTTGTAAGCACTTTATTCAAGGTTGTATCACCAATACCTCTTGTCGGATAATTAATAATTCTTTTTAAAGCCTCTTCATCTGCCGGATTAACACATAATCGAAAGTAAGATATCACATCTTTAATCTCTTTTCGCTGATAAAATGACAATTCACCATAAATACGATATGGAATATTTCTTTTACGCAAAGCTTCTTCAAAAATACGCGATTGTGCATTTGTTCGATAGAGAATAGCAAAACTATTAAACCCTTCATGGTCACGCATTCGCACCTCGCTAATTTTATTAGCAACAAGATACCCTTCCTCATAGTCGGAATATCCATTTAACACCTCGATCTTTTGACCTATTTCATTTTCTGAAAAGACATTCTTCTCGATCTGTCTTGAATTCTTACGTATCAAGCTATTAGCAGCATCTACAATTGTCTGAGTAGATCGATAATTCTGTTCCAACTTGAAAATTTTACAACTCGGAAAGTTATTCTTAAACGTTAGGATATTATCGATATTAGCTCCTCTAAATGAATAAATACTCTGAGCATCATCTCCTACTACGCAAATATTACAATGTTTTTCGGCCAACCGTTGCACAATTAGATGCTGTGCAAAGTTCGTATCCTGATACTCATCAACCAGGATATATTGAAAATGTGTACGATATTTCTCTAGAACACTCGGATTATCTCGAAAAAGGATATTTGTATACAACAACAAATCATCAAAATCCATTGCTCCCGCCTGCTTACAACGATTAAAATAAGTTTGATATATTTCTTTTATAAGAGGCATCTTAGCATACATATCACTTTCGATAAGATCTTTATTGGCAGCATAAGACTGAGGTGTAATCAATGCATTCTTTGCATTCGAAATACGAGCGTATACCACATTTGGTTTATAGACCTTTTCATCTAATTGTCGTTCTTTTATTATTGTTTTTAATAAGCTTTTTGTATCTGCTGCATCATAAATAGTAAAATCACGCGGAAATCCTAGCACTTCACATTCTGCACGTAAAATTCGACTAAATATAGAGTGAAAGGTCCCCATCCACAAACGCTTAGCCAATTCATAGCCAACTATAGAAGAAATACGATCTTTCATCTCTCGTGCAGCCTTATTAGTAAATGTCAATGCCAATATTGCGCTCGGATGAATTCCTTTCTCTATTAGATAAGCTATTTTATAAGTAAGCACACGTGTTTTTCCCGAACCTGCTCCTGCAATAACAAGGGAAGGTCCTTCTGTATAACACACTGCAGCCTTTTGGCTGCCATTTAGCTGATTTAGATATTCACTCACGACTCCAAAAATAAAATTAGACTTTACAAAGTTAGCAGAAAATACAGTTTAACAAACATATATACTATAGCTAATTGCCCTATATCAAAATACAGGCCCACCTCATATAATAATAAATCAATCAATGTATTTTTTTGATAAAATATTAATCGATAATTATTTGGATTCAAAAACAAACACATTATTTTTGCACATACACCAAACTAGTGGTGTACAGCTACAAACCAACACTTTAGAACTAATACATATGAAACGAAGATCTTTTATACTAACCGGGATCACATCCGGTTTAAGTTTCTCAAGTATAAAAACTGCTCTTAGCTCAAATCAGATCCACACTGAGAAGACGTCTAATCTTGTTGCTGTAATGGGAGGAACACCTCAAGATCTGCTTATTACAGCCATAAATAACCTAGGAGGTATAAAAAACTTCGTAAAACCAGGACAAAATATCGTCATAAAACCAAACATAGGATGGGATCGAAAGCCTGAAATGGCAGCTAACACCAATCCGGAGTTAATCAGCAGTCTTGTAAAATTATGCATAGAGGCAGGAGCAAAAAGCGTCTCTGTTTTTGATCATACTTGCGACAATTGGCAACGCTGTTATCAATCTAGTGGTATTGAAGCTGCTGTAAAAGCCTCTGGAGGTACTATTATTCCCGGAAACGACGAAGTATATTATAAGGAAGTAGACATACCACATGGTATAAATTTAAAGAAAGTAAAGATTCATAAGATATTACTAGAGGCCGATGCTTGGATTAATGTTCCAATCCTTAAAAATCATGGTGGTGCAAAAATGACTATCGCTATGAAAAACTACATGGGAATAGTCTGGGATCGAGGCTATTTTCATCAAAACGATTTACAACAATGCATTGCAGACATATGCACTTGGGATAAAAAACCAGTTCTAAATATTGTAGATGCCTATCGAGTAATGCGACAAAATGGACCTCAAGGAAAAAGTGAAGCCGACACAGCTTTACTTAAAACTCTTATTGCTTCAACAGATATTGTTGCAGTTGACACAGCGGCTGTAAAATTCTTTAATCAAATTGAAGAAATGAAACTCGAGGCCGTTAGTCATCTTACAAAAGGAGAACAACACAAGCTTGGAACCACAAACCTTGATAAAATAAAC
>CAMTPD010000316.1 GCA_947074265.1 uncultured Porphyromonadaceae bacterium | reverse complement strand
CCATCAATAAGTCTTGTTGGTCTGTAAGTCCGACCTCAACGCGTTGACTAATTGTATTCGCGAAAGTAGACATCGAATTATAGAATTCCTGCGTAATCTCTTCTATTTCTTTGCGTGCAACTGTATTCCAATATTGAATATCTGTTTGATAACAGACAGATAAACGAACTAAGTTTGATTGATTTCCTGCAAGAGAACGCTTATTTTCGGCCATCTTAATAGTCTCTAAAATACGCCCACCTGTATATATCGGTTGAAGTATCGATGCCGTTGCTCCATAATTTAAATGCTTTCCTTGTATTTCAATCGGATTGTCCAGCATCGGTAGAGTCTTTGATAACTCTAACGGTTTTCCTACATATTGAAAGGTTGCTCCCGCAGACAGTTTCGGTTTTAAATCTGCTTTAGCAGCTTTTTCAAGTTCAATACTTGCTTCAATATTACGCTGTGCAGACTTTAAATCATGACTATATTCTAATGCTTTTGATCTGTATTGCTGCAAAAGTGCACTCTCTTGTGCTGCTCCCGGAAGAGCAACACAGAGTGCTAGTGATATGTGTAGTAAAGATTTCATTATCTGTTTTTTACATTATAAAACAAAGCATACAAGGCTGGCGTTACAAAAAGTGTAAGCATCGTTGCAAACGTAAGTCCGAAGATGATTGTAGCGGCCATCCCGCCAAAAGCAACGTCAAACAAAAGAGGTACCATCCCCAATATAGTTGTTGTTGCAGCCATCAATACCGGGCGGGTACGTGCAACTGTCGATTCTATTATCGCAGTATATACCTCAATACCACTTTTGGTTTGTATTTTGATTTCGTCTAGCAAAACAATTACATTCTTAATAATCATACCTAGAAGTCCTAACCATCCGGCTATAGGAAAGAATCCAAAATCAAATCCTGTAATCAAAAGTCCTACGGCAACACCAATAATAGACAATGGTAGTATGCAGAGAATAATGATCGGATCTCGATAGTTCCCAAACAAAGCCACAAGAATTAAAACTAGCATTAGAAATGCCAATGGGAAATATTTAGCTAATGCTTGTAGTCCCTCTGTTTGGTCCTTAAATTGCGAATCCCAGAAGAAAGTATAGCCTTCCGGCAATTGTATTGCCTCAACCTCTTTTCTAATTTCACTATGCACTTCGGACATCGTAGCTCCTTCTTGCACCCCACCCATAGCAGCCATTGATAGCTGCCTGTTGTATGTTCTCACCTGTGGAAACTCCCATGTTGTTTCTATCGAAGATGTTATCTGAGAAAGAGGAACAGACGAACGACCGTTCCAAACCGGCAAATTATTAATCATGTCCATATCAATAGCTTCTGCATCGTATGCACTCTTGATCAAAACAGGAACTTGTTTTTCATTGTCTCGATAAACGCCTACCGGAACTCCATCAGTAAGAGAACGCATAGATTCCATCATAGATGCTTTTGTTACTCCCATCTTTCCGGCTTTAACCGGATCATATACCGGTTTAATCATCATCGACATATTCCCCCATTCATTTCTAGCATCCGCAACTTTTGGATTACGTCGCATGATGTCAATAGCAACGTTCACTAATGAATCGAGAACAGCCTCGTCCGGACCTAAAAAGCGTGCTTCGATAACAGCTTCGGATAGCGGACTCAACTCGAATCTATTTACTTTAATCAATGGATTGGGAAACTCTATACGAATATTCTCTTGCAGTATATTCTGTAGAGCAACAGCTTCTTTCGAGCTCGATGCTTTCACCAACAATTGTGCGTAATTAGGCTGCGGCCCAAACGCGATATTAGATAAGTAATAACGTGGAGGTGTGCGACCTACAAATGTTGATATAAATTCTGCTTTCTCAAACGAATCGATATAGTCTGCTATTGAGTTAGCCTCTTTGTTTGTGCGCTCAATCGTTGTTCCTTCAGGCATCCATACATCAATCGTAAAATATTGCTTCTCCAATGCAGGTACAAACACCTTGGGTATAAATTTGAAACTCCAAGCCGAAGCCATCAATAACACAACCATTGAGGCAATACAAACAATACTATGTCTTAAAACCCAGCGCAATGCCGAGCGAAACTTTTCATAAATACCGCCGGTATAAAGTTCAGCTTTTATATCTTCCGGGCGCGGACGTCTTACAAATTCTTGAATGCAAAACGGAGTTTGTATCATTGCAAATACCCAACTAAACATCAATGAAACTCCAATCACAATAACTAGCGAGGAAAGCAACTCTCCGGTAATATGTGGAGAATAATAAATCGGAAGAAAAGTAAGAATTGCAATAACAGTTGCTGCCAATAACGGTATCGCCGTCACTTTAATAGCTTGCATGATTGCAATGCGTTTACGCATCCCCTTTTGCATATTAACTAATGCAGAGTCTGATACTACAATCGCATTATCAACAAGCATCCCCATCGCGATAATAATTGCCGCTAACGACATACGTTGTAACGCAATACCTTGAGATAGCATAACAATCAACGTTGCGAAAATAGAGAAGATCAGGCCACTACCTACCAATAATCCGTTTTTGAAACCAATAAAGAATAATAAGATGGCAACAACAGTCATAACGGAAATGACCAAATTCAATATAAAACCGTCATTTGCCACAGCCGACTCGTAACCTTGATCATAAATTGACGTTAAGTCGTATGCCTCATCCATTGAAGAGTTAAACCAATCAATTCGATCTTTTACGATCTTTGCCATATCTACGACATTTCCTGTAGGAACTGTAGAAATCGCAATACCAACAGCCTGCTCTCCATCTATTTGCATTAAATTTGAGATGGGCTTCTTATATCCTTCGCTTACGGTTGCAATATCACTCAAGCGAAAGTGTTCGCCACTCTTGGATACGATTGTTAAGTTTTCAATCTCTTCCATCGAGAAAAAGTTACCCGTTGCTTCAATTCGAATACGATTTTCGTCCGTCTCAATTGCTCCCGCATCTACTACCTTATTCTGTGCATCAAAGGCCAGACGAATATCTTGCGTTGTCAATCCGCTACCAGCCATAATTGACGGACTTACCTCTACATCAATCGTTGGTACTTGAATACCATATAATTCTACTTTGGCAACATCTTTTACCTTAAGCAAATCATTTTTGATCAATTTAGCTTGTTCTTCAAGTTCGCGATATGATTTACCTTGTCCGGTAAGACCGTAAAAAACACCTAGCACATCTCCAAAGTCATCGTTCACAATAGAAACTCCAGCACCGGCAGGTAGTTTCCCTTGTACGTCTCCAACTTTGCGGCGCAATTTATCC
>CAMTPD010000315.1 GCA_947074265.1 uncultured Porphyromonadaceae bacterium | reverse complement strand
ATAATGCAAATATTAAAGTAGTCGCTCTTATACAACATAGTACCAAAACCGCTTTTTCGTTCGAACTGCTCCCGCCGCTTAAAGGAAATAGCATTGACAAAGTGTATAGTGTTATTGATCGACTAAAGGAATTTGATCCGAAATATATTAATATCACTACTCACCACAGCGAATATATATACAAGGAGCAACCAAATGGTAATATCCAAAAAGTAAATATTCGCAAACGTCCAGGTACGGTTGCGATTGCTGCTGCAATTCAAAATAAATACGGTATCACAGCCGTTCCTCATATTATTTGTAAAGGTTTCACCAAGGAAGAAACCGAGTATGCGTTGATTGATCTTAACTTTTTAGGAGTATACGATCTGCTGCTGCTTCGCGGAGATGCAAATAAACTTGAAGCCGGACATATTCTCCCTGGACAATCTCATGACCACGCTAGTGACTTACAAGTACAAGTTAATCAATTTAACCAAGGGATTGCACTAGATAATTCAACATTTGACAAACCGAACAATCCCTTCTCATACGGTGTTGCCGGTTATCCGGAGAAACATGAAGAAGCTCCGAATTTAGATTCAGATATCGCTTATTTAAAGCAAAAAGTAGAACAGGGTGCTGATTATATTGTTTCTCAAATGTTTTTTGATAATCAAAAATACTTCGACTTTGTAGACCGTTGTCGCAAAGAGGGTATTACTGTACCAATTATCCCGGGCATCAAACCTGTTACAGTTTGTAATCACCTAACTGTTCTTCCTAAGATATTCAGATCTGATATTCCGGAAGACTTTGCTACAGAACTTCGCAAATGTAAAAGTGATGCTGATGCGAAGCTTGTAGGAATCGAATGGTGTACTCAACAATGCCGTGAACTCATCGAATACGGTGTTCCTAGTATCCACTTTTATTCACTGATGGCTACCGACAGTGTATATCAGGTAGCTAAAGAGATCTACTAAAACCTATGTATTTTAAAGATATTATTGGTCAGGAGTCAGTCAAAAACAGACTGATTCTTTCGGCCAATCAAGGAACAGTTCCTCACGCACAGTTATTTTCTGAACCATCGGGTGCAGGTGCTTTTCCTTTGGCATTGGCCTATGCCCGTTACCTTAACTGCAAGCACCGTTCTGCTACTGATTCGTGTGGTACTTGCTCTTCGTGCAAGAAGTTTGACCAACTTGTACATCCCGATATCCACTTCGTTTTTCCCATTATCTTAAGTAAGGAGAGGAAAAAAGAAATTTGTGACGATTATTTGCCCGAATGGCGTCAATTTATCTCAGAGAATCCATACTTTGATATTGACAAGTGGGTTAATTACATAGGTACACATTCAACTCAAGCTTTGATTCCTGTAAAAGAAGCATCTGAGATTATTACAAAACTAAGTCTCAAGCCACTTGAAGCTGCATTCCGTTGTGTGCTGATTTGGATGCCTGAGAAGATGAATGAAGAAAGCTCGAATCGCTTACTTAAGCTAATTGAAGAGCCTCCCTTTAATACAATCTTCTTGCTTATTACGGAAAACCCAGATCAAATTATATCAACAATATTATCCCGCACTCAACGATTATCCATCAGAGGAATTGAGAAAGATGCAATAGCCCAAGCTCTGGTAAGTAAATATGCCCTGTCAACTGAAGATGCAATCCAAGTAGCTTCTATGTCGCAAGGAAGCATGATCAAAGCAATGGAAATGATCAGTCTGAATGAAGATAAAGCTTTCTTTCTCGACTTATTCGTTTCTATGATGCGAAACTCATGGACAAAGAATGTAAAAGGAATGAAAGAAGCTGCTGACACATTTGCATCATTAGGTAAAGAAAAGCAAAAAAACTTCTTTGCTTACGCACAGCATATGATTCGTGAAAATTTCATTTACAATCTTGGTAATCCATCACTTATTGCTCTAAATCAAAATGAGTCAACGTTCTCTACAAAGTTTGCTCCCTACGTAAATGAGCGCAATGTAGAAGATCTTGTTTCTGAGTTCGAACTAGCCGAACGCCATGTTACACAAAACGTTAGTCCTCGTTTTGTATTTTTCGATATCTCTTTAAAGATTACAGTCCTACTTAAACGATAAATCGATGCCCGGAAGATAAATTTTCGGGCATTGCTTTCTCTACATTCACCAAAAAGCCGTATCTTCGTTATTCTAAATTCTGAATAGTGACTATATGGACTTTAAACTAAATAAATGCGGCCGCTGCATGAAGTCTAAAGGATGCAGTAAGGTGCAGAATAATAAACTAAATACTTACGACTGGCTTTGCGATATACCGGAAGCTAAAAATGCAACCGACTATGTAGAGGTACAGTTCAAAAATACCAGAAAAGGGTATTATTTAAACAGTAACAAAATCCCACTTGAAAAAGGTGATATCGTTGCTGTGGAATCTTCTCCCGGTCACGACATCGGAACAGTTACTCTAACAGGTCGACTTGTTTTACTTCAAATGAAGAAAAACAATGTACGTACAGAAGGTGTAGAAGTAAAGCGTGTTTATCGTAAAGCTAAACCTTCAGATCTTGAAAAATTTGAAGAAGCAAAAGCCAAAGAGCATGAAACGATGATTAAATCACGTAAGATTGCTGAAGATTTAGGCCTTCAAATGAAAATTGGTGATGTTGAGTATCAAGGTGACGGCAACAAAGCTATTTTCTACTACATCGCAGATGAGCGTGTCGATTTTCGTCAACTTATCAAGGTGTTAGCCGATGCATTTAAAGTACGCATCGAAATGAAACAAATCGGGGCTCGCCAAGAAGCCGGTCGTATCGGAGGAATCGGTCCTTGTGGTCGAGAACTTTGCTGCTCAAGCTGGATGACAAGCTTTGTTTCTGTTGCAACTAGTGCTGCAAGATATCAAGATATCTCGATGAATCCGCAAAAACTAGCCGGACAGTGTGCAAAACTCAAATGTTGTATAAATTTCGAAGTAGATACGTATGTTGAAGCTCAAAAAGGTCTTCCTTCGCGCGAACTAAATCTAGAGACTAAAGACAGCACTTATTATCACTTCAAAACTGAAGTATTTAAAAAGCAGCTTACTTATTCTTCAGATCCTAATTTTGCAGCCAACTTGGTTACAATTTCAGCAAGTAGAGCTTTCGAGGTACTCAACATGAACAAACGAGGTATGAAGCCTCAAACTCTTGATGCCGATACAAAGCAACAACAACCAAAGAAAGAAACCAAAGACATTCTTGAGGAAAGCATCAACAGGTTCGACAATAGCGGTAACGGTGAGATCGGAAGAGCACACGTCTGAACTCCAGTCA
>CAMTPD010000314.1 GCA_947074265.1 uncultured Porphyromonadaceae bacterium | reverse complement strand
GAATGCGTCACGACCGTGTGTACATCTTAGACACGTACCTGTCTAAGCTTAACTTGTGCAATGAGGGCGACTATCTCTCGTAACGACGCTGCTAATTGATTGCAGACGATAAAGTTATTTCTTGGTTTTGCTATTTAAATAATATGTATATATTTGTGAATCTTACTATGTGTTTGATACGCAGTGTATCAAAACTTTATTGCTAAACCTTATCATAAGAAATCTGATAGTTATGAATAACAGAAGAATGTTTTTGAAGAGAGGTGCTGCCGCAATTGCCGCTGCCAGTATAACTCCTTCGCTATCTTTTGCTGCAGAAGTGCCGGCTTCGGCTCGTAAACAACAAAAAGAGGATCCGTTTAGATTGGGCATGGCGGGCTATACCTTTGTCAATTTTGATCTGGATAAAACGCTAGATACGATGGACCGACTCGATGTGCGTTATTTATGTATTAAAGACTTTCACTTGCCCTTTGCCAGTACCGATGATCAAATCAAGGCTTTTCAGGACAAACTTGCCGCTCACAACATTACCGGATATGCAGTGGGACCAATTTATATGCGGTCGGAAAAAGAAATTGATAATGCTTTTGAGTATGCCAAGCGTGTAGGTGTGAAACTGATTGTGGGCGTGCCAAACGTAGAATTGCTGCCTTATGTAGACAAAAAAGTAAAAGCGTATGACATGAATTACGCGATTCATTTGCATGGACCCGATATTAAGTTGTTTCCGAATGCTACCGACGTGTGGAATCACACCAAAGATTTAGATCCGCGAATTGGGATGTGCCTGGATGTAGGACATAACTTGCGCGACGGATACGACCCGGTAGCCGATCTCAAAAGATACAAGTCGCGTGTTTTTGATGTACACATCAAAGATGTTACGGCAGCTTCTAAAGAAGGTGTAGGTATTGAGTTGGGACGCGGTCTTATCGACTTTCCCGGTTTGATAAAGATGCTTCGCTCCGTTAATTACACGGGAGTGTGTAGTCTCGAATACGAGAAGGATATGAAGGATCCGTTTTTAGGTATTGCCGAGTCGATCGGATACTTTAAAGCGGTACAGAATATCGTATAATTGGTTTTGATAGACAGTTTTAAATAGAAAGCTTGCATGCCGTGTCTTTTAACACTTCGAGGCGTGTGAGCTTTCCTTGTTTTAAATAATATATGTTGTAAAACATAATAATCTGTAATTGCCTTTGCAATCATTCGTTGCATCATTGAGAAAACAAGTACATTTGCATGGTAAAAAAATTATATAATAGTACTAATGAAAAAGCCCTTAACAAGGGCATGTTGTTTTTGATGAAGTATGCAACAAGAAACTCGTATCGGAGAAGTTTCCGATCTTTTGCTCGATTTTGCTATTAGCCTTATGGGCGCCGGTTCGCACACATCTCGTGTAGTTCGCAATGTAGTACGTGTTGCCACGGCGTTAGGTTATGAAGTGCATCTAACCATTTTTCAAAAGAATGTCACCATGATGGTGAAGGACCTTAACTCTGCCGAGTGGGTTACGGCTGTACGCCGTATCAAGCCTATGGCACTTAACTTCCGCATTATCTCAAGTCTGAGTACATTGAGTTGGGATGCTTTTGACAATCATCTCACAATTGAAGAGATTCGTAGCCGCTACGAACAGATTATGGCGCATCCGCGTATGTCTCGCTGGCTGGTTCTATTTTTAGTAGCATGTGCCAATGCTTCTTTCTGTAAGTTATTTGGCGGTGATGCCATTGCTATGGGGCTTGTGTTTTTAGGAACGTTGGTTGCATTCTACGTGCGCCAGGAAATGATGAATCATCACCTGAATCACTTTATCGTATTTATCGTTGCTGCTTTTGTATCGTCGATTATTACAGGTATTGGTGTGCATTACAACCTAGGTTCTACTCCCGACATTGCACTCGCAACGAGTGTATTGTTTCTTGTACCGGGGGTGCCGCTTATTAACTCGATTATGGATATTCTCGAAGGACACGTCTTGGCGGGTATTTCGCGTATGGTAAATGCTACCATCCTCATCATTTGTCTTTCGATAGGTTTCTTAATCACTTTATTAATGCTCGGACTCGAAAAACTTTAAGTCATGGAATTTATCACATCTATTTTAATCGACGGATTCTTTGCCGCGATTGCAGCAATCGGTTTTGCCGTTATTTCAAACCCACCTAAAAAGGCTGTTTTGGGCTCGGCTTTGTTGGCCGCAGTAGGACATGCCTTCCGATATTATTTGCTGCATACAACTTCGCTCGATATTGCAACCGCAACCTTTTTTGCAGCTGCTCTTATCGGTATTCTTAGTTTTGCATTGGCAAAGCTGATTCATTGTCCGAACGAAGTATTTACATTCCCTTCGCTGTTGCCGATGATTCCGGGAATGTATGCTTATAAGATGTTTTTGTCGCTAACCAAGTTTATGCGTTGCGACGACCCTGCAATGTATCAGCAGCTTATTGTCGATATCTTTAAAAACGGACTTACTGCTATTTTTATTCTCATAGCATTGGTGGTAGGGGTTTCATTGCCGGTATTGCTGTTTCATAAGCAATCGTTTATGATGACTCGCTTATTGAAACCGATCAACAGAAGTTGAGATAAGAAGACTTCCTGTTATTAAATTCGTGTTATGTGTTAGGTTATTATTGCAATAATGGTTTTATTTGTTGCAATAATAACCTTATTTTTTTGTCCATGAAGAAACACCTTGTCGCATGTATTGCAACATGCCTGACGCTCTCTTTCTCTGCATCGGCCCAAGACGCATGGAGAGCAAAATGGATTAATACTGAAAATTGCCAAAGTGCAACGAATACCTGGCTTTGCTTCCGCAAACAAATCAATCTGCAAGATATTCCGAATGTGCTGAATGCACGCATCGCAGCCGATAGTAAATATTGGTTGTGGATCAACGACACACAAGTTGTTTTTGAAGGTGGGCTCAAACGTGGCCCTAATCCTACAGATACGTATTACGATGAAGTGGATATTGCACCGTATTTAAAGGAAGGCAATAATGTAATTTCCGTGTTGGTGTGGCATTTTGGGAAGAATGGTTTTTCGCATGTAAACAGTGGTATGGCGGCTTTGCTTTTTGATTGCAATGCTCCCGGTATTAATATCAACTCGGATCGCTCGTGGAATTGTGCCGTGTATCCGGCATACGAAACAGCCGATGCGCCTTTTCCCAATTTCCGTTTGTCAGAGTCGAGTATCCGGTTTAGATCGGAAGAGCGTCGTGTAGGGCAAGAGGGTACGTCCTGGGTTGCATCGCGGATGTGCTCGTATC
>CAMTPD010000313.1 GCA_947074265.1 uncultured Porphyromonadaceae bacterium | reverse complement strand
GGTAGTTAGGCTGAAATGTACGTGTCGGTGTTTGTGTGGATCTTATATTTTCTTAGGAAAGAGTTTGATGAAAAAAACACGTTAATCTCTATCCGCCTGCGCGAAGAATTTGAAACTTGGATGCTCAAACCCTATATGCTAGAGAGACATTTCTGGTGTATGGACTTTAATACCAAGCCAGGCGATATTATCAACAATTGGAATCCTTGGTGCAACTCCAACGTACTGCAATGCTTTATGTTGCTCGAAAATGATCCGAAGAAACTAACGGAAGCCGTATACCGTACGATGATCTCGGTAGATAAGTTTATCAATTACACCAAAAGCGATGGGGCTTGTGAAGAAGGTCCGTCTTATTGGGGACATGCAGCAGGTAAGATGTACGATTACCTACAGTTACTGTCAGACCTTACAGATGGAAAGGTTTCAATCTTTGACGAAGCTATTATTAAAAATATGGGCGAATACATTTCACGCTCGTACGTAGGTAGCGGATGGGTTGTCAACTTTGCCGATGCGGCAGCACGCGGAGGAGGTGAAGCACCGTTGATTTATCGTTATGGAAAGGCGGTAAACAGCGAGGAAATGTGTAGTTACGGCGCATTTTTGGCATCAGCAAAAGAAGAGCAGATCAAACCTTCGGTCGATGTGTTTAGAACCTTGCAAACGATCTTGAATGAAGATGCAATGGTAAAGGTTACCCCGAAGCACGCAACTCCTGATTACACATGGTATCCCGAAACAGAGTTTTGTTATATCCAAAACCCGAAGAACGGATTTTTTGTAGCTGCCAAGGGTGGATACAACAATGAAAGCCATAATCACAACGATGCCGGAACGTTTTCACTTTATGTAGACGACCAACCGGTATTGATCGATGCGGGTGTAGGAACCTATACCCGTCAGACTTTTAGCGGTGAGCGGTATTCTATCTGGACCATGCAAAGCAATTACCACAACCTTCCATTAATCAATGGTACTCCTCAAAAGTTTGGAGCCAAATACAAAGCAACAGAGGTTGAGTTTTCTCCGTCGAAGAAACAATTTACGGCAAACATTGCAGCAGCATATCCCGAAGAGGCTCAAGTAGAAAGTTGGAAACGAAGCTACCGTCTCAACAACGGTGGACTGATTATCAAAGACGACTTCAAGCTAAAAGCTGCAAAAGAAAATAATCGAATACATTTCCTTTCTTACGGAGATATTTCTATAGAAACGCCTGGCAAAGTAATCATAAATGTGAACGATAAGTCGGTTGCAATAGAATATGACAAACAAGCTTTTAGGGTAGAGAAAGAAGCAATAGAGCTAGATGATAAGCGATTGTCTAGTGTCTGGGGTGATACAATCTATCAATTAGTCTTTACGGCACAAGATTCAAAAACAGAAGGAAATTATCAGTTTAAAGTAGCTAGGCTTTAAAAAGTAGATAAAATTGTATAATTTAGCAAAGCTAACAACTCGAATAATTAAATCATAATCATGAAAAAGACAATTGGACTGACGCTAATGGCGTCGCTGTTGATTGCCTGCTCGCAAACAGACTCTAAAAAAGAGCAGTTTATCCAAGAGAACGTAACGTTTGCAGATGCACAAACAAACAACCTAATTAATATCGTAAAAGATTCTACTGTTTTTCCGCGCACATCGAAACCAGACGGATCGCTTCGTTGTACCAAACGTAACGACTGGACAGAAGGTTTCTTCCCGGGTACACTTTGGTATATCTACGAGCTTAACCAATCTGAGGAAATGAAAAAGAATGCACTTCGTTGGACACAAGCACTCGAGCCATTGAAAACATTAACCTCTCACCATGATATTGGCTTTTTAATGTATTGTAGCTATGGAAATGCATACCGTCTTACTGGTGACGAGTCGTATGTCGATGTGTTGGTTGAGTCGGCGAAGTCGTTATGCACGCGTTTCGACGATAGAGTAGGAGCTATTAAATCATGGAATTACCGCAAAGCATGGGATGGGCAAACCGAATGGTTTTATCCTGTCATCATCGATAATATGATGAACCTGGAGTTGCTTTACTTTGCAGCAAAGAAAACGGGGGATACACGTTTTAGCGATATCGCTACCAAGCATGCTGAAACAACGGCCAAGCATCAGCTTCGTCCCGACTATTCGTGCTACCATGTAGTAGATTACGATACATTGACAGGAGTAGTCAAAGATCAGGCAACTTGCCAAGGTTTTACTGACAACTCTGCGTGGGCTCGCGGACAGGCCTGGGGTATTTACGGCTACACCATAGTATATCGTGAAACACAAGATAAGAAATTCTTGGATATTGCTCAAAAGATGGCCGATTACTACTTAGAGCATTCTAACTTACCGGAAGATAAAGTTCCGTATTGGGACTTCCATGCCGGTGTTGAAGGATACAATCCGGAATGGGAATACGATGCATCTCGTTTTACAACAGTACCGCGCGATGCTTCTGCTGCCGCCATTACTTGTTCGGCGCTCTTCGAACTAAGTGGATACTTGGGCGATGCAGGAAAGAAATACCGTCAAAGTGCTGAAGAAATTCTTTACAATCTAGCCTCTCCCGACTATCGAGCAGAACTAGGAACTAACAATAACTTTATTTTAATGCATAGCGTAGGAAGTATTCCTCACAAGCAAGAAATAGATGTTCCGCTTACGTATGCCGATTATTACTTTATGGAGGCACTAAATAGATACAATACATTGCAGTAAAAAAACAATAAACTATCGTTGAGGCGATAAAGTAACAAAGGCATCTTCAAATAGGAAGATGCCTTTGTTTTTAGCGATAAAAGAATCACCTTTGAATTATGAATCATATTATATCGCGTATCAAAGCAACTTATCCCGTGAGCGAAGAGGCTCTAAATGCCCTTATTTACTATATGCAATTGCGTGAAGTTCCTAAAAACACTCTGCTTGTAAAGTCCGGAACAATAGATCATAATGTTTACTTTATAGAGAAAGGACTTACTCGATCTATATTTCATCACGACGGAGAGGATACAACTACTTGGTTTAGTACCGAGGGAGATATTACTTTCGGTATGGGATCTTTGTACTACAACAAGCCCTCGGTAGAAAGTGTAGAAACGCTGGAAGATTGCACAATGTATGTAATTCCCATTACAGCACTTAATATGCTTTACTCAAAATACATTGATATTGCCAATTGGGGACGCATTGTGCATCAAGACGGATACAATGAGTTGAGCCATATATTTGTAGAGCGTTTGCAGCTTACCCCAACAGAACGCTATCACTATTTCTTAAATCGCTTTCCGGGAGTTATCAATCGTGTAAAATTAAAATATGTAGCAGCTTTTCT
>CAMTPD010000312.1 GCA_947074265.1 uncultured Porphyromonadaceae bacterium | reverse complement strand
AACGTTTTACTGATCTTGTAGAATACGAGAAAGTTAAAAACGTATATATTCTCCGCAAAAAGATGCTTGATCACAGCAAAGAAAATCTACGCATTCTACATCCGCTACCTCGTGTCAATGAGATTTCTCAAGATGTGGATGATAGTCCGAAAGCTTATTACTTTGAGCAAGCTCAAAATGGACTTTATGCACGCCAAGCAATCATTTGTGATGTACTAGGTATCGAAGTTGAATAAATCAGTGTTGCGTAACGTAAAACAAAAGAACATGTCTAAAAAGATAAAAGAAATGCAAGTTGCCGCACTTGAAAACGGAACTGCAATCGACCATATTCCATCCGAACAGCTTTTCAAAGTTGCATCATTGCTTGGTATTGAGCACTTAAACAATCGCATTACAATCGGGAATAATCTTCAAAGTAAGAAAATGGGATCAAAAGGACTTATCAAGATCTCCGATAAATTTTTTGAAGAAGCCGATATCAATAAGATCTCTCTTATTGCTCCAAATGTGATTATGAATATTATCCGCGACTATGAAGTCGTAGAAAAAAAGCAAGTCACACTCCCAAACGAGCTTATTGGTATTGTCAAGTGTAACAATCCAAAATGTATTACAAATAATGAACCGATGAATACTCGTTTTTATGTAGTAGATAAAGACAAAGTTGAAATCAAGTGCCATTACTGCGAACGAAAAATTGATAAAGAAGATATTGTGATTTTATGAAATTAGACTGGAAACCTGGAACAATGATTTATCCACTTCCTGCAGCCATGATTAGCTGTGGAAGTGAACCCTCAGAATACAACATTATTACAGTGAGTTGGCTTGGTACAATTTGCACAAATCCTGCAATGTGTTATATCTCTGTGCGCCCCGAACGCCACTCCTATCCTATTATCAAAAAGAATATGGAGTACGTTATTAATCTCACAACCGAAGAGCTTGCAAAAGCTACCGACTGGTGTGGTGTGGTGTCAGGCAAAGATTACAACAAATTTGAGGAAATGAATCTTACTCCTGGCAAAGCCTCTGTAGTAAGTGCTCCGATTATTGAAGAAGCACCTATCAGTATAGAATGTCGTGTCAAAGAAATCATTAGCTTGGGGTCTCATGATATGTTCATAGCAGAAGTGGTAAACGTAAAAGCAGACGACAAATACCTTGATCCTGAAACTGGTGCTTTTGATATGGGCAAAGCAAATCTTCTAGCTTATTCTCACGGTAAATATTATGGGCTGGGTGAAGAAGTTGGAAAGTTTGGATGGTCTGTACGTAAAAAGAAATAAGCTAATTTTAATATGAAAAGAAAGTGGTGTTTAATCCTCCTAGGATCTTTATTTGTTTGTTTTGTATCTAATGCGCAAATTGCACAGTTTGCCGAATATCCGTATAAAAAACTGAACATTGGACTCAAAGCCGGATTCAACACCTCTTTTCTTAACACGAATAATATTTCTTATAACGGAACATTAATCACCGATATTGACGTTACGAACAAAATTGGATATCAAATTGATGCATTTCTACGTATCAATTTTAATCGCACTTTTTTACAAACCGGACTTACTTGGCACTATTCCCAAGGAAGTATTAGTTTTCTTCCAATCGAAAATATAGGAGAAGATAAGCCTGTAAGCTCTACAAATGTCGTTGATTACAACTTCACAAATAAAGCTGTTGATTTACCTGTTTTATTTGGTTATCACCTCGTACAGGAAGGCCCCTATTGCCTTAGTCTTATATTGGGTCCGAAAGTAAGATACGCATATAGTAACGATTACGATTTTAACAATATGCGAAGTCTTGTTCTTTCTCAAGACTCGCCAATTCAGCTAAGTGCTACCTGTGGAGTCAGCTTTACAATTTGGCGTTTATTCTTTGATGCCTTTTATGACTATGGAATTCTTGCAAATACGGTTCTTTTAGGTCATAACACATTGGATACAGAAACCAATTCAACTCTAAAAGTTAGTAAGCGTATCAATAGCATGAGTTTTACAATTGGGATGCTATTTTAGCACAAATAACTCTTTAACTCAAATACATTATGGCACATAATCATAGCCACAACCACCCACACAACCATTCTGAAAAGAATATCCTATTCGCATTTTTTTTAAATCTTTTTTTTGCAATCATCGAAGTCTTAGGAGGCATATATACCAATAGTGTCGCCATTATCTCCGATGCTGTACATGATTTTGGCGACTCGATATCGCTTGGTATTACCTGGTTCTTAGAGAAAAAATCAAAACAGAAAAGCGACAATCGATTTACCTATGGTTATAGACGCTTCTCGCTCTTAGGAGCAATCTTTATCTCTTTTGTATTGATGATAAGTACTTTTTTCGTCATCAAAGAAAGTATTGATCGAATTATAAATCCGGAACCGGCAAATGCTAAAGGAATGTTTCTTTTTGCAATATTCGGACTCATCGTAAATGGTGCCGCTGTAATAAAACTCAAAAAAGGCAGTTCTTTTAGTGAGCGCGCAGTAATGCTCCATTTACTAGAAGATGTATTAGGTTGGGTCGCAGTATTGATTGCCAGTGTCGTTATGTATTTCATAGAGATTCCGATTATAGACCCTATATTATCTTTATGCATTAGCTGTTGGATACTATACAATGTATATCGCAATCTAAAATCCACCTTTTCCATCCTTCTACAACAAATCCCTGCAGATATAGACTTAGATGCAATACAATCTGAAATACTCGAACTGCAAAGCATAGAGTCAATCCATGATGTACATGCATGGTCTCTTGACGGCGAACACAATGTATTAACCCTGCATGTTGTAGTTCCGGTTGAAACTCCTATTGTACGTATTGAGGCTTTAAAATGTGATATCAGAACGATCTGTAAAAAAGGCAATATTAATCATGTTACGATTGAAATGGAACGTGACGATGAAAATTGTGGAATGAATAATTGTGGTGCGGTCCATTAATACATAACTTTTCGACCATTTGACTGTTTTCTATATGGTAAATTGCGTCAAATGATCAAAAAGCTTTGTAAATACATTACAATTGTAGTCTTATCGTTAGTACTCCTTTTGTGTTTATTATTTGTAATACTTGGTACTATTACGAATAGTAGTCGTTTCGACGCAATTGCAAAAGAAATTTTAAACACCCATATTGATGGCGTGATGGAATTCGACTCATTACGTATTGATATGTTTCGCAACTTTCCATCCTTTCATGTTACAGCCTCTAATGGCATGGCTCGTAGCGGTGTTGCTGATCTAAAATCAGATACACTAGCAACGTTTGAGAAACTCGATGTACAAGTTAATCTATTCTATTTACTTACCGACTTT
>CAMTPD010000311.1 GCA_947074265.1 uncultured Porphyromonadaceae bacterium | reverse complement strand
TTGTCAATGTGGTTGACACTGCTGTCAAAGAATTTTGCACCGTAAATATTTTGGTGAATAATGCCGGAGGTGGCGGTGGCGGACGCGAAAATCCATTCCAAGTAGATCGCGCATATTTCGAAAAGATTTTCAATCTAAACCTATTTAGTGCATGGCGCTTGTGCCAGCTTGTAGTACCTCACATGGCAAAATCGGGCTATGGAAGTATCATCAATATCACATCCATGGGAAGTATCAATAAGAGTCCGAATATGAGTGCCTATGCAGCATCCAAAGCGGCTCTCAACCACATGGCAGCCAATTTAGCATTCGACTTCGGACCGATGGATGTACGTATCAACAACGTAGGTCCGGGAGCCACCAAAACACATGCGCTGGCAACCGTGCTAACACCCGAAATCGAAGCACGTATGCTTGCACATACCCCAATCAAACGTCTGGGCACTGTTCAGGATATTTCCGGAGCTGTTCTTTATTTCGCAGCACCTATCTCTGCATGGGTAAGCGGACAAGTACTCTTTGTAAACGGTGGAGGTATTCAAACACTGGATTAATATTTTAGCAGACTCATATCACGAAAACAACGAAATTATCATTTTATGGAATCATTAGAAAAATTATTCAGATTTGATGGTAAGGTTATTATTATCACTGGCGGAGCCGGAGCCATTGGAAGTGCAGCAGCACGCGTATTCTCATCACTTGGAGCACATGTTGTAATTTCCGACATCAACGAAGAGAAGTTGAACAAAATGGCCTCTGATATTCAAAAAGAGACAGGCAATGAAGTGTACGGAATCAAAGCCGACTCTACTCTCGAAAGTGATATGAAAATGTTGGTAGACAAAACAATTGCTAAATATGGCAAGATCTCGGGTCTTATCAACAACGTTGGATGGGGTGCAGCCACACCATTGTGGGGTAGTGACACCGAAAAAATGGTAAAATCATACGTATTAAATACCGTAGGAGCATATAATCTTACGAAGTATTGCATGCCATATCTACAAAAAGAGCCAAATGCATCTGTTGTATTCTCAAACTCAATGGTAGGAACTACACCATCACCTGAGTTTATCGAATACAGTACTGCAAAAGCCGGTTTGCGCAATATGGTACACAGTATGGCAGTAGCATCAGGCCCAAAAGTTCGTTTCAATGAAATTGTAATCGGATCGGTAGACAATGGAGACGCAACACTAGAGGCCGGATACGATCCCGAAATGCTACGCAAAATCGCAGAAGGCATCGTAATGAAGCGCAGAGGTCTGCCCGCAGATATTGCATATGCAATGATGTTCTTGATGAGCAATGCCGCATCGTGGATTACAGGTATTGAAGTAAATGTAGATGGTGGTGGAATGTACGAAAGTAAAATGCCTTCGTAACAATCCATATCTGTGTATAAATCTTATCAATGCAAAGGGTAGTGAATATACTACCCTTTGTTCTTCATCGAAACAAATAACCAAAAAACCACGTATGAAATCAATTCTTTACACATTATTGGTCTGGTTACTTCTCTATCCGATACATTTATATGCACAACAAGATCAAAAAGAATACACATCGTTACGGGTATATCCCGAAACCAGTGAGGGGTTGCCCATACGATCAGTGATCATACTGATTCATAAAAACGGAAAAAGCTATACTGCAGATAGTACCGAAACAGCCGGTTTTTATAAAGTTGCATCCATATACCCCGGATCTTCGTTTAATCGAAGCATCACAAATATGGCAATGCGGCGTATAGCCGAAGATACGCGCGTATCTCGTGTCAATTACGATTTGTACAGCAACAACCTCACCTCTCCTGTCGTATTAGTTATCAACATCTACATACTCGCACCGGGCGAGCACAAAATATACGACGGTAAAAAAGGCATGTTTGCCTCACATTCTATCCACGATTTTCCGCTTTTAATAGAAACAAACAGAGCAGAACTCACACTCATTCTCAACGGAGGAGCAGGCTTTTACAATGAAGTAAATCCATTCTTTTCGCAAGGAGAAGCTTTTACTCAAGGCAATCCCATCGCAAATGACCCGGGAGGAAAAGGAGTACGTTTTTGGGGCGAAGGATATGTAGAACCGGGTATTGGCGGTATCATCGAATTAGGACGTTCCAACATCTATACATACGGAGCCATTACCGGACTCTTCAGTGCCCGCAACACAGCCGATATTTATTCGTCCGGAGCGGCAGCTTACGGAGCCATTGAGCGACTCTATGCAGGAGTTGTATTCTCTCAATTGGGCAAGAAAGACTTAAATCTCGACATTTCGTATGGTCGTCAGACATTTCAGCTCAACGACGGATTCTTGATTTCTAAATATTCAGGATCATCCAATGCCGGAGACAGAGGCAGTGTGTACCTCAATTCTCGCACCTCGTTCAACAAAGCCGGACTTTTGAAATTTAATTCACGCAATTGGTCTGTACAAGGTTTCTACCTCGAACCTCAAGAACTCTCACGCCACAACAAAGCACACACTACTTATGCCGGAGGATACCTGGGATTCAACAACAACAAACACTGGGATGTCGGATTCGCATACATCAACCGAGTGAGAGGAAAAGGATCGTATCAAACCAACGACGGCACCATATCACAAAAAGGACTCTACGTACTGAATCCTAAAATATGGATTATGGATATTGCCAATAAAGGATTGTTTCTCAAAAGTGAATATGCATTTGAAGGACACTCCAGTGGTACCATGCGCGCCAACGCTTGGTATATAGGTGCAGGTATCGACCTCAAACACATCGTAATGAAACCAATGTTTTATTATCGGTATGCATTTATGCAAGGACAAAAGAGTGATAGTAAATACTATACACGATTTGATCCTTTACTTACCGGAGGACTCGGCGATTGGGTACAAGGTATCAATATGCGAAAAGTATTGGGCAACGGCAACATCATTACGCACCGCCTTCAAGCTCGCATCAACCCCACATCTTCGGTCGATGTATCGGTAGACTATTTTCACCTCAGAGCCGATTCTTATATCAATGTAGGAGGCTTGGCCCCCATTACACAACTAAAATCAAAGCGTCTGGGAGATGAAATCACTGTGACCGCACACTGGTATATCAACCAACACTTTATGCTTTTAGGTTTGGGATCTATAGCAATACCAGGCAAAGCAATACGCGAGTCAGTACCAGGCCCCATCAGAGACTGGAGCTCCATTCAACTCGCAATGTTCATGTTCTTCTAATTATAAATATGTATACGATGGAAAAGAAAGAGATTATTAAAGGTGCATTCATTGGAAGATCGGAAGAGCACACGTCTGAACTCCAGTCACTCCGGAGAATCTC
>CAMTPD010000310.1 GCA_947074265.1 uncultured Porphyromonadaceae bacterium | reverse complement strand
CGGCATACGAGATTCTCCGGAGTGACTGAGTTCAGACGTGTGCTCTTCCGATCTCCCGGAGTTGTCATCCTCGAGCCTCGTGTATTTGGCGATAACCGAGGATACTTCTTCGAGTCGTTTTCTCAAAAAGAATTTGAAGAAAAGGTTTGTAAAACAACCTTCGTTCAAGACAACGAGTCTCGTTCTATCAAAGGCGTACTAAGGGGGTTACACTTTCAGAAACCTCCACATTGCCAATCAAAGCTTGTACGAGTGGTAGAAGGTGAAGTACTCGACGTTGCGGTAGACATTCGCAAGGACTCTCCTACTTTTGGCAAATACGCAGCCATGCTTTTGAGTGCCGAAAACAAGCGCCAAGCCTTTATCCCACGAGGCTTTGCACACGGATTTGTCGTATTGAGCGAAACAGCAACCTTTCAGTACAAATGCGACAACTACTATGCACCACAATTCGAAGGATCTGTTGCATGGAACGATCCGGCTATCGCAATCGATTGGCAAATCAACCTCGAAGAGGTTCTCCTGTCAGATAAAGACAAAATAAGTCCGTTGTTACAAGATGCCTGGACATTCAACTACACAGACGAACTATATTAAAAAGACATATTCTATGAAAAATATATTGATCACCGGAGGAGCCGGCTTTATCGGCTCACACGTAGTCCGTTTATTTGTCAACAAATATCCGGAATACAACATCATCAACCTCGATAAACTTACCTATGCAGGTAATCTGGAGAATCTGAAAGATATCGAAGATAAACCTAATTACACGTTTGTAAAAGGAGATATCTGTGACTTCGAGCAGATGAAAGATCTTTTTGCAAAGCACAACATCACAGGCGTAATCCACTTGGCAGCCGAAAGCCACGTAGACCGCTCCATCAAAGATCCGTTCTCATTTGCACAAACCAACGTAATGGGAACCTTGAGCTTGCTACAAGCTGCCAAACTAACATGGGATGGCGACTTTACAGACAAGCTATTCTATCACATCTCTACCGACGAGGTTTATGGTTCGTTAGACAACGGAGGCTTCTTTGTAGAAACCACCAAATACGATCCACACTCACCCTATTCGGCATCCAAAGCATCAAGCGATCACTTCGTGCGAGCTTTTCACGATACCTATGGCATGCCAACGGTTATCTCCAATTGCTCAAACAACTACGGACCCTATCAATTCCCTGAGAAATTGATTCCGCTGTTCCTCAACAACATCCGTCACAACAAGCCATTACCGGTATACGGTAAAGGCGAAAACGTACGCGACTGGTTGTATGTAGTAGATCACGCACGTGCGATTGATGTGATTTACCACCAAGGAAAAAACGGCGACACCTACAACATTGGAGGTTTCAACGAATGGCGCAACATCGATCTTATCAAGGTAATGATCAAAACAGCCGATCGATTGCTAGGACGTCCCGAAGGCAGTTCAGAGAAACTAATCACCTACGTGACAGACCGTGCCGGACACGACCTACGTTATGCAATCGACTCAACAAAACTCAAAGACGAGCTAGGCTGGGAACCATCGCTACAGTTCGAAGAAGGTATCGAGAAAACCATTCGCTGGTACCTCGACAACGAAACCTGGGTAGACAACATCACCAGCGGAGAATACGAAAAATATTACCAAGAGATGTATAAGTAAATACAACCTTTAGCATACAAAAAAACGCCCGAGAACTTAATTGCTCTCGGGCGTTTTTGTTGCAGCGCAAACACGCTCTTATTTCATATTGTTGATAATCGATGTTACCATAGCTGCTAATGAAGTAGTAGAACTTGCTACACTCATGATCTCAGCCAATCCCATCTTATTACCCGCATTCGCACTCTTTGCCGGCACCAATACTTCTGCACCTGGTTCAATTGTCGGATACTTCTTCCAGAACAAGCGCTTCTTGGTAGTCCCGACCGTACCATTGGCATAAATTACGATCGGACGCTTACGAGCCATATCACTATAACCACCTGCTTGATCAAGGTAGTCGCTTACATTCATCCCCTTTTTATACGATACCGTATTTGGGTACACCACAGCACCACTTATCTTTACGGTTCCTTGATATTGAGGAATTGTAAGAATATCCCCTTCTCGCAAAGTGATATCCGCTTCTCCACCCGGTTTTTTCATGGCTGCGGTAAGATCAATACCTACCATATAGTTATCCAGATTCAAACTCTCCACACTAATCGAGTCACTCTTGCTCAGAGAATTATTACTGATACGTAGCAACGTTTCTACACGAGCCTTTTCCGCATCACTCATTTTACGTTTCAAACTTGCACCTTTCACATAAGCATCTCTAGACAAACCACCGGCTTTGGTTATCAGGTCAGTCAAACGTTCGTTCTTCTTGCTCATCACGTATTGCCCTTTGAACAATACTTCTCCATTTACCGTAACAGATTGTTGCTCTTGATAGGCTGGAGAGAAACGTACATTTACCACATCGAACGGATGGAGTATAAAGTTTTCATTGCCACGCACCTGAAGTCCGTCGGTTATATCCAAGTTAAATGTCTCGGCAATACGGCTCGACTCCGACATTGCTTTAGGATCTTTGATACGTCGCGAAACCTCAACTTTTACAAGCGATGCAGCCTCTTTCAATCCACCCGATTGCAAGATTACATCCTCTATTGTCAGATTGTCGCGATACGGTAGTGTATCAGGTTTATTTACCGCTCCTTGTACAATCACATTATACGATTCTCTTGTATCATAAATCGAAGAAATGGTCAATATATCTTCACGCTTTAGCGGAAGATCTTTCGCTTTACCTTGCATTAAAGCACCCAAATCTATCGTGATCACCTCTTCGGTATCGTCCGGATTGAGGCGTGTCAAGATCGCACGATTCTTAAACGCATCCGGTTTAAGCCCCTCTGCTTTCTCAATCAGTTCTTTCAATGTATTTACATTTCCACCCAAAGCATATTCACCCGGACGGTATACAGCTCCTTCAATGGTAATACGATTAGAGAAACGATTCAGAACAGAATCTACCTTTACAGCATCTCCATCTTGCATCGGGAAGTTTGCGAAGTCGGCACGATCTACATTGTAAATCGAAAACATTCGACCGTTTTTACGTTTCACGGTAACGTTGTTCGTATAAGCGTCTCCTTTGAAATCTCCGGCAAAACCAACCAAATCGGCCAATGTTTCACCATCTGTCATTTCATAAATACGTTCACGTTTCAGTTTTCCTTCTGTAGATACCAATCGCTTGTATGGCTCTACCACAATCATATCGTTATCTTCGAGACGAATGTTAGATCGGAAGAGCGTCGTGTAGGGAACGAGTGTACGTCCTGGTGTAGAGTTCGGT
>CAMTPD010000309.1 GCA_947074265.1 uncultured Porphyromonadaceae bacterium | reverse complement strand
ATTCAATAATGATAAGCTAAATTTTACTATGCAATTTTAAGGAACTTTTCCATCTTCCCATTTTCTTAACTAGTGTAATATATCCCGATTCATTATAATCATGATCTTTTCTTACTAACTGCTTATTTTCTTTTGTATTTTCATGATTCCTTTGAACATCTTTAACTGATTTTATAAATCCTATTTTACATGCTGATTTGTCCAATATATTGAAGGAAGGATTCAAATAGATTTGTACATTCCTGCTTTTTAGTTTGATGAGAGTTGAATTGTTTCTACGTATCAAATTAGATCTATCTACAGAATTATAGACTGTTACTGTTTAATTTTCCGTAACTCTTTGTATTATTATTTTTGCCAAGCTAGCATTATTTTAAATAATACATTATATTTATCAATGAAGTTCTTAAGAGCTCCATAATATTTTCGTTGTATTTTCTTCTGTCGTTCTTCAATTTTTTGCCAAGGTTCTTTACCTACTTTTGCAATGTTAAACTTCTCATAAATTCCATATAACTTATCTTTAATTGGAATATATGATAGATTTATATTTGATTTAGCAAATATTTCTTCGACACTCTTATAACATATCTTGTTTAGTGGAACCTTAAAGGTTGTGTTATATCTGCTACGCTTTATTCTCAACGTAGTTTTTTATTTTTTCCATGTACTCTTTTGCAGCTTCTTCGTCTGATGCCAAAGGAGCCCATGGTGCAAAGTTATCGGGAGTAAGCGGTGCATAAGGGCCGGGCTTTACTTCATACATTGCAGTACCACTTTCAAGAACAAGTAGTGAATGCCAAGTGCCAGGTTCAATCTCCATGCCATAATTTCCCGTTGACGGATCTAAGATAATACATTCTAAAATGTTGCCGTTGTCATCAAACGTTAAAGATGCAGCTTTTCCTCTTAGGATGATAGCTATTTCTGGTTTGTCAGGATTTAAATGACGATGAGGAGGGATGTAACTCTCTGGTTCGATTACATTAATTAAACGATTAATCGGATCATCAAGTGTTTCATGAAAATTATGATTCATCCGTTTTCTGCTGCTCTCTTTTGCTTTATCTGTAATGCAATCAAGCAATTCATTATTTATAAGTTTCATCGCAAATTTCTTTGATTCTAAAAAGGAAAGGGTTTTCTGTAAACGAAGATAAATAAAAACCTTTCGTTTTAACAAATTTCAAATATTTTATTTTTCTTTGCTTGCTTCTAATTTAAGAATAATTACAATATCATGAAAAACACAACAACTTATAAACGTTTAGAATCGTTAGATGTATTGCGAGGAGTAGATCTATTCTTTCTTGTATTTCTTCAACCCGTTATTGCTCCTTTGGTACGATGCATTGATAACCAAACATTGAACTCTCTTTATTTTTCCATATTTACACACGTGGGTTGGATTGGTTTTCACCCTTGGGATTTAATTATGCCTCTTTTCATGTTTATGGCGGGAGCATCAATGCCATTTGCATTTTCGGGCTATCATAAAGGTCAGGTTTCTACTTCTCATATGCTAAAGCGAATCGTAAAACGCGTGCTATTACTATGGTTGTTCGGAGCATTGGTGCAAGGAAATCTTCTAGACCTAGATTTGCATTCGCTGCGTTTATTTAGCAATACGTTGCAAGCAATTGCTGTCGGATACTTTTTTTCTGCTCTGTTGTTGATGTTTTGCAAACTAAAAGCACAAGTGATCATAACGATATCATTGCTTTTTATCTATAGTATTATCATGCAAATAGGAGGAGACTTTTCTGCCGAAAACAACTTTGCCGAGCAGATTGATCAATTGGTATTAGGACGTTTTCGAGACGGTGTTTCATGGGATGAAACAGGAAATTGGCATTTTGCATCCTATTATAGGTATACTTGGATATTTAGCAGTCTGAATTTTATTGTAACGGTTATGTTAGGTGTTTTTAGCGGACTCATTGTAAAACAGAAAACTTCTGACGAAAAAAAGCTACAGTTATTAAGCGGAATTGGAATAGCAATGTTGGTTTCTGCATTTGCATTGTCATTCATAGAACCTATTATTAAACAACTCTGGACAAGTTCGATGACACTTTATGCCGGAGGCTGGTCTTTTCTTCTGATAGCTTTATTTTATTGGCTTATCGACGTAAAGCAATATACTAAAGGTTTTATGTGGTTAAAGTTTTATGGAATGAATTCTATTCTTGCATACATGATGTATCAGCTTTTGGATGTTACCTATCCTGTAACTTATTGGTTGCACGGACTGGCACAGTTTACCGGATGTTATCAAAACTTCATTATAGAACTCGGGAAAGCTCTTTTGGTACTTCTTATATTACGTTTCTGCTTCAGACACAATGTGTTTCTCAAGGTTTGATTCTTCTGTATACTAGTTATTTGTACAAATGAGTCTAAAATGTAAACAAATGAGATTCATTTCAAACTAATCTAATGGCTATGTTTGCTCATTATTCAACGAATGCTTATCCTTAAATAAATTTGAGAATGAAACTTAACTTGTTTTTCCTTTCCGGATTGCTCGCTTGTACTACGGTCACAGGTCAGAATATAGAAAAGCTTTCCACCATGGATCTAGGACTTATTTACCAGCAATATGGCTCTGTTCAAAAAGGTAAAAGTACGAATGCAAAAGAGATTTTATTAAACAACCAAGCTTGTGAGAACGCAATCGGATTACATGCTCCGGCGGTTGCAAAGATAAATCTAAACGGAAACGCCTCACGTTTTACAACGAAGCTTCGAATCGAATCGAGTGCATACCCTTTAGAAGATTTGGTAAAGATTCCTTTGACCGATGGAACAATGATGCTATATCTGCAAAACAACGATACGAAAGAGTTTGCGGGAGTTTGTGGAAAAAGCGGAACCGTAGATAAGGGATCTGCCATCATACGCATTATCGGAGACGGAAAAGTATTGTATGAAAGCAAAGCGTTAACTGCGTCAAACGGAGTTATTGACATTGATATTCCCGTACAAGGAGTACAAGTTTTAGAATTTATTGCAGACGAAGGAAAAGATGGTCCGAGTGGCGATTATGTGACACTAATCGACCCTGTGATAAACTATAATGAGATCAAGCCGGTGCTGGTACCTTCCGATTTTAATATTGCTATTGCGGAACTACCACAAGCAATGGCATTGATGAAGAAAGTTTCTTCACTTCCAACAGTTTCGTTACCGATTGAACAAACATACTACGACTGGTTTCTCAAAAGAAATTAAGCCAAAGCAAACGTCTACAGTCCGCATAACGGAATAGATATTGTTATGAGCACCCGCCCCATTAGTCGTGTTTTGACACTAAATCCCAATCTTCCAACTATGGCTCCTTTCCTTTCAC
>CAMTPD010000308.1 GCA_947074265.1 uncultured Porphyromonadaceae bacterium | reverse complement strand
CTACACCAGGACGTACACTCTTTCCCTACACGACGCTCTTCCGATCTCTTCAATGTACAAGACAGTGTATACAAATAAGGAGATTCAGGATTCCATTTGTGTGGATTGGCCACTGAAAACACGACCTCTTTATTCACTAGTCCGTTGTGGGCAATTTGAGGTAAAGCCACGTTTGATTTTGATAATTCTACGATTTTGCCGGTATTATCTCTTAAGACAAACTGCAAGGATAAATCATCTACTCTACGTTTTGTTTCATTTGCTACTTGTACCTCTACTTTAAGCTTTGCATCTGTATATGTCGAATCAAAAGTGGTGCTGGCATGAAACAATGCAATATTTGTTTCCGGCACAGCATACAGATACATATCACGCGTAATACCACCCAAGCAATGCACTGCATACTTCGATCCACTAGCTGCAGAATCGGCTATACTTTCACCTATTACAGATACAGCTATACTATTCTCTTTTTGAAAATCGATAAGATCTGTCACATCAAATTCAAAAGCTGTAAATCCTCCTAAATGAGATCCCACTTGTTTTCCATTGATATAAATCCGACTGTCACTATAAATCGCATTACATCTTAGCTTCACTCGTTGGCCATCCCATTTAGCAGGAACATCAAACTTACGAAAGTATCCCGCAGCTTTACCTGTTTCAACTTCAAAACCTTGCATCACCCATTCTCCCGGCACCTCTATAGAGCTCCATTGTGATACAGAGGGAGCTTTCCAGAAGTCGGATGTCGGCTTCGGATTAAACTGCCATACACCATTGAGAGAAACCTTGTCTTTATTTATATCTACCGGCAGCGGAGACAGACGCGGAATAACATACGATTGGGCATTTAAAGAAAGAGCTATGAAAAACATACACACATAGCTAACAATACACCGATAATTCATGGTTTACTTATTTAAATTTTAATTCATCGAAGTCTTAAAAATCAAAGCTATACAAGCTAGCAACTTTAATCGATAAAGTAACATCTCTTTTATAGATTAATCAACAAATCAAAACACTTAAACCATCACAAAACGGAAACATTACATCTACAAAACACCCCTTTTAGCACATATCGGATCATCATGTTAAATAAAAAGCTTCAGCAAAAGAATATTACTTTCACTGAAGCTTACTTAGAAATTGCAACTATGTATTGCGTATATTAGTGGTTTATCGAACTTCTTCCCATGGGCCCCATGGATCTTTGCCCGGATATTCACCTACCGAAACATACCATTTATTCGTATATGTTTTTCCATTGTACGTAACAAATGTTCCCGGTGTGGCATACGAAGCCTCTATATTATATTCCAATGCTTTGTCCGGTGTAGTACCTTCGCCATTTTCAAGAATCAATTCCCATGGTCCGGCAGGATTTCCGGGAGCTTCACCTGCATTTACCCACCATTTGCTTTTATACTTCTTTCCGTTGTAAGTCACAATTGTACCCGGAGTAGGATAACTTTTGGCAGGATCGTACGGAGTAACATCGCCGGGATTTGTAGAGCCGCCGCCATTACCTTGGTCACCTCCACCTTCATTTCCGCCTTCGTTACCACCACCGGAACCGCCATTTCCGCCATTGTCTCCATCGCCGTTACCATTATCTCCGCTGCCATCGGCATTTCTTACAAAAGCCCACACGTCAGACTCTCCCGGAACATCACCTTGTGTCCACCACTTGTTTGACCAAACCTTACTATTATACAAGACAATAGTTCCCGATGTTGCATAAGTAGTTTGTGCACTCCAAAGAGGTAGGTCTTCGACAGAATTATCGCTGATTACCTTGATCGCAATTTCCGCCTCAGCACGTTCACTATTTGCACCAAAGGCTACCACCTTTAATGTATGCTCTCCGACTGCTAATCCTTTTACAGTAGTTTTATGAGGCTCACTTGTAGAGCTTTCCAATAAAACATTGTCGACAAAGAAATCAACTCTCAAAACGCGCTTTGTATTGGCAGTAAACTCAAAAGAGTCGCTTTCGCGAATCATTGCATTATTAATTGGAGACGCGATTGACACCTTAGGAGTAGTTGACGGAGAATGATTCTCCAGAATATCGTATGCAATCTTACAGTAATCAACACCGTTTAGTGTAGGGTCTACCTTTGATTGTTGCAACAATTGCCAAAACATAACACCGTCGCCTTTGACGGCAAGATTGTGCTTACCGCCTTCAGCGACATAAGCCGAATATTCACGTAGTTGTGTTTCGGTATAAGTAAAGAAAGGCCCCCATGGTTCTTCGGGCACGTGCATACCGAATGCAACACGGAATCCATAGATGTTTGCATAATAAGCATACGAATCGTACATTATTTCGCGTTGCGAGGCAGACCCGGTATTATAACCTTGAAAAGCTACAAAATCCAAGTCTTGTCCTACAGCCTTGAATACGGGAATCATATGTCCGGTAGAAGCAAAACCATACAGAGAGATGGTATATCCTTCGGGAGCGGTTGCATTGTATTCATTAGCCAAGTTGTCACCTGTTGCTTCTGCTCGCTTTGCATATGCATATGGCGACTCAGCGTCGTCATTAGCCGGATATGGAGTTGATCTGCCCAGTGCACCACAACCAGCCGGAGCACAAGCAATCAAATACCCCTCTTCTCGGGGAAGCAGTTTTCGAGACTCACGAATCATACGAATGAAACGTTCTACATTTTGCGGTTCTCCGATGGTTTGAAAACCACCATTCGGTTCGTAGTCCCAGTCGATTCCATCAAAGCCGAAATCACGAACGAAGTCTGCGATTTGTTGGAAGTCGATATCATAAGCCGCATCAGTTCCCCAATACGTCTCACCACCGATTGAAAGAATCACTTTAGTCCCTTTTGCTTTTAAAACATCAACTGTTTTCTTCAACTCCGCTCCATCGTAAGGAACCTCGATCCCTACACCTTTGATATCAAAAGAGCCTTTTACATAGCGCATATCAGGCTTGATAAACGATAAAAAGATGTGAGTCACCTCTTCGGGCATGTTACGAAGTTTTGTTCCCGACGCACTTGGATATGTTTCGCTCCAAGATGGGAAATAGCCCACAACAAGTGGATCTGCACTAGCTTGACCGATAAGATCTGATTTTGTTTGAAGTTCGTTTTCTACCGTAACAATCTCTTCCGGTTCGCCAAGTGCAATGAAAAGCAGAAAAAGGGTTAGTATACTAAAGATTTTCTTCATTCGCTCTGATTTTAATAGAATGTAATAATTAGAAATACATATATCTGTACTTCTAAATGCAAACATTATACCAAAACCATCAACCTCAAATCTATTAAAACAAACTATATTTCAGCACCACTCCTATTCTAAGCCCTACATCAGAATC
>CAMTPD010000307.1 GCA_947074265.1 uncultured Porphyromonadaceae bacterium | reverse complement strand
GGAGAAACTATTTGGCAAAGCAAAATATTATAGCATTGACCCATTCCATGAAGGAGGTAGCACAGAAGGCGTTGATCTTGACAAAGCCGGAAAAGCAATTCACAGTGCCATGAAAAGAGCAAATAATGATGCTACATGGGTAATTCAAGCTTGGCAAGCAAACCCGCGTCCTGAAATGGTTAATAATCTTCCACAAGGTGATTTACTAATTCTTGATTTATTTAGCGAAAGTCGTCCGATGTGGGGAGATACACACTCTCCATGGTTCAGAAAAGATGGATATGACAAGCATGAATGGCTTTACTGCATGCTTCTTAATTTTGGTGGAAACGTAGGAATGCATGGAAAAATGGACCGCTTAATAAGTGGATACTACCAAGCAAAGCAGCATCCAAATGGCAAAACCTTAAAAGGGGTTGGAGCTACAATGGAAGGAATCGAGAACAATCCTGTGATGTATGAGCTTTTATTTGAACTTCCTTGGCGTTCAAAGGAGTTCTCAAAAGAAGAATGGCTAAATGACTATGTATTTGCGCGTTATGGAAAAAGAGATTCTTCTCTTTGGGAAGCATGGAAAATTTTAGCAAACACCGTATATCAGGCTCCTTTTGACGGAACTCAAGAAGGAACCACAGAATCTGTATTTTGTGCACGTCCTGCACTTGACATTCATTCTGCTTCAACTTCGGGTACATCACAACTTTATTACGAACCATCTGAACTTAGAGCCGGTATAGATCAAATGATTGGTGTTGCACACATTTATGAATCAAATAACAATTTTCAGTATGATCTTGTTGATGCTGTACGGCAAGCAATTGCAGACTCCGGCAATGTAGTACAACGAGAAATTGCTGAAGCTTTTAGAACAAATAATAAAGCAGCTCTAAAGCAAAAGAGCTTGAACTTCCTTGCACTTATCCAAGAGCAAGACAAACTCCTTTCTACTCGTCCCGAATTTATGACAGGTACATGGATTGAGCAGGCTAAAAAGATTGGATCAACTCAGCAAGAAAAAGACTTGTACGAATGGAATGCCCGAACTCAAATTACATCTTGGGGAGATCGATATGCAGCCAATACTGGAGGGTTAAGAGATTATTCACACAGAGAATGGTCTGGAATATTAAACGATCTTTATTACAAACGATGGAAAGTATATCTTGATACAATCGCTACATTTACAAATGAACAAGAAATTCCGGAAATCGATTTCTTTGCGATAGAAGAAGAGTGGAATAATCAAAAGAAAATATATCCAACAAACTCACAAGCTAATCCTGTAGAAACAGCGTGCGAAGTATATAACCGAATATTTAAACCCAACAACTAAAATGATGCAATCGAAAAAATACAAGCTTGCACTACTTATGCTTACCATGCAATATCCTGCATGGGCACAGTATGCACCCGAAGTCGTGGGCAAATGTCCTAGCGACGCATACATCGGTCTTTCTCAGCGCAATGATAATGAAATAAGACATTACAACTACGGAGAACAAGAAGAATCGGGACATTTCTATATTTCGAGCAAAGACAATGGAAAGACTTGGTCACGCGTAAATACCCCTGACTCGTTGTATTATGCTGATAATTGCAATCCACTTACAAATACTATGATTCGCTTGTTTTATGACAAAGGAGTATGGTGTATCCGTTATAATGCGAATCAAGACGGAACAGCTCAAGTTACAAAAGTTACAGACAAACCTTTGATTATGATTAAGCCTCCGGTTTTTGTACGTGGAGGCAAACGCATTTTAGTAGCAACTCACTATGCCGGACCTGATGCTTCAGAAAAGGGAGCACGTGTGCTTTATTCGGATGACGACGGGCTCACTTGGAAAGAATCTGAAAAAGTTATAACTCCACCACATAAAAAAGAAGGTTTCCATAAAGGTGTACGTTGGAATCATGGCGCTGTAGAACCTACGGTAATTGAATTAAACGATGGTCGTATTTGGATGATAATGCGCACCCCTCAAGACTCGCATTATCAGTCTTACTCCTATGATGGTGGCGAAACATGGACAACTCCTACTCCTGCTCCATTTTACGGAACGATTACCATGCCAACCATTGGTCGCTTAAAAGACGGACGTCTCTTATTTGTTTGGAACAACACGACCCCATTACCAGAGTTAGCATCAGCCAATGGTGTATGGGACGACGTATTCACCAATCGCAACGTATTGCATGCAGCAATCTCTGAAGATGACGGGAAAACATGGATTGGTATGCGAGAACTATATCTAGACGAAGGCAGAAACAATGCGAACTTCGGCGACACAAAAGGTATGGACAAAAGTGTACATCAAAGTCAATTCATAGAACCGGAACCAGGTAAGATTGTTATCGCTATCGGTCAAAATGCAATTCATCGTAAGATACTGCGCTTTGATGTAGCTTGGCTCTATGAACAAGCACGCTCTAATTCTTTTGAAAATGGCTTAACAGATTGGACAACCTTTCAATATTACAAAGGTATAAAAGGTCATTGCGGATATAATCGAAAAGAAGGGGGAACATTAGTAGCACATCCAACATCAAAAAACCGCAACATTCTCAATATAAAGCATACCGATAATGACTCTTTGCTTTATGCAGGTGAAGGTGCTTTATGGAACTTTCCGGCAATGATGAAAGGAAGCTTTAGTACATCCATCCGTATTCCAAAGAGCTCAAAAGGTGGAGAGTTGATACTAAATGATCGTTGGTTTAATCCGACGGATACAACAGCGTCTCATTTCGGAATGTTCAAGCTACCTCTTAACAGACAAATGCTAGGCATCAATGACGACAAGTTTCACACCATTCGAATCGTCTGGGATATCACAAATCGTGATACATCAGCAAAAGTATTTGTTGACAAGCAGAAGAAAGCTGTGATTGAATTACCGCTACAGAACCTGCCTTTACATGGCATCTCGTACGTACAATTCATAACATCGCAAGAGATTGATCCAATAGGATTTGACATCGAGTCTGTACAAGCAACAAAATAAATCCTTCCAAAAACAATAAAAGTCGAACTTCGCTACAAAGTTCGACTTTTATTATATGGTTAAAACCGGTTTCGCAATCAGCTTTCACCTTAACTCTTCTTGTACTAATTAAAACGTATCCTAATAATATTTATTATGACTTCTCACATTGCAAAGATACGTCAGCCCTATTCACCTCACAATCCCCACGAATCGGTATTTTTCAGTCTATCAGCTCGCAAGAAGTAGGTACAACTGGCAAAAAAACATATTTACTTCTTCTGAAAAGCATGCTTACTTTTTTTGTAAACCATACTTTGTTTCAAAATGAAGTAAGCATGCTTTACCACACGTCAATATACTTGAAGCCAATTTTACAACGAAGGGTCAAAGGGTCACGCCTGACCCTTTAATTA
>CAMTPD010000306.1 GCA_947074265.1 uncultured Porphyromonadaceae bacterium | reverse complement strand
GATTCTCCGGAGTGACTGGAGTTCAGACGTGTGCTCTTCCGATCTATACCTTCTAAACATGAAAGATACCATAGGAAACTATTCGAAAAAAAAGAAGTTTTTTAAACGAAAGTCCTTTTTTATAATCTTAGGATTCGCAATTGGTACTATTATTACAATCAGCACGTTTTATGTTTCGCATTATTTCTCAACAAACGAATCATGTGAAATGTGTCATGTACATCCTCATGCTCACGATAGCTGGAAATTATCAAGCCATGTAAACAACAGAAGTGGAGTAAAAGTAAACTGCATCGATTGTCACCTTCCTCCCGGAGGAACTTTAGAACATTATCAGGCTAAGGTTTCCACAGGTATGAAAGATGTATGGGGAAAACTTACCAAAGATAGTGCAGACTTTGATTGGGAAAGCAAATCTCAATTAGAATATGCCGTTAAGATGATACCTAATAAATCATGTAAAAACTGTCACTCTAATTTATTCCCAGAGGGACTATCAAATGATGGTGTTACAGCTCACCTTTATTATGATGAAAATGAACAAAAGCTAGATCTACAATGTATTAGTTGCCATCTTGATGTCGGACATTACAACCCGAACTTTAAGCACGAAAAAATGAAAGGGTTACCTTCGACAAGCACCTCTACGGGAGAACTTTATACAGAAGCAACAAGTTTAACTGGTTTTCAAAACTTTGAAGAACAAATACCAGGTACTTCTGTTTCGTTTTCAATGAAAGCAATTCCAGGTGGAACCTTTCAAATGGGAAGTCCAGAGAATGAAGCATTTCGAAATAATGACGAAGGCCCTATTAGAAATGTCACATTAAGTCCGTTTTATATGGCTGAATTAGAAGTTACATGGGATATGTATTGGGCTTTTTATGCAGAAACAATGTCTGAAGGCCGTATTAGCCCTGAAACTATCTATGCAAATAATAACAACCCAGAAGTTGATGCCATTTCCGGCCCTACTCCTCCATTTGGATTCCCGGATCAAGGATGGGGTGCAGGAGAACGCCCAGCAATTACCATGACACACTATGCTGCTCAAACGTTTTGTCAATGGCTATCGAAAAAAACTGGTAAACAATATCGCCTTCCAACAGAAGCAGAATGGGAGTACGCAGCACGTGGAGGAACTACAACCCCTTATTTTTTTGAAGGAACAGCTAGTGATTTTTCTGATAAAGGTTTTTTTCGCAAAGTATTTAAAGCAAAGACAGACTCTATCGATAAATATGTCGTCTATACAAAAAATAGTAACAACCGTACACAACTACCAGAATCTGTAACTGCAAATCCTTTTGGACTAAAAAATATGCTTGGTAATGTCATGGAATATTGCTCTGATAAATACTCTCCATCGGCGTATGCAGAATCTCCGTCTGACATAACAAATCCAAAGGGTCCTCCCCAAGGTGACGAATATGTTGTACGAGGAGGACTATATAATACCGATCCGGAAAATGTAAGATGTGCTGCACGCGGAAAAACAGACCATACTAAATGGTTAAAGACTGATCCGCAACAACCAAAAAGTATTTGGTGGTACTCTGACATTAAAGGTATTGGATTCCGAGTTGTTTGTGACGCAGACAACTACAATACACTTGCAAATAATTAATTCTTTTTTATAAACTTCTAAACCTAATAGTATCATGGAAACTAAAAACGGTCTTAGCAGAAGAAGCTTCCTTAAAAGTGGAGCAATGGCGGGAGCCTTAGGTGCAATAGGAACAGGCACAGGTGCTACAACTCTTTTATCATCTTGCAGCGGTCAAGAAGAAAAGAAAACAGCCTACACACCGCTTCGTCCTCAGTCTGAAATATATATTCCATATTTGACTGATAAAGCTATAGACGGAAAACCACTAAAAGCAGGTATAATCGGTTGTGGCGGTAGAGGATCTGGTGCAGCTTTTAACTTCTTAGATGCAGCAGATAATGTTACGATTACTGCACTTGCCGACGTATTCCAGGAACGTGTAGACGGACTTCGGAATACACTAAAAGAAAAAAGAAACATTGATATTCCAGCCGAAAACTGCTTTGTAGGTTTCGATGCTTACCAAAAAGTTATTGATGCTGGGGTAGATGTTGTTTTGATTTGTACTCCTCCTGTATTTAGACCAGAGCAGTTTAAATACGCTGTTGAAAAAAACAAACACTCATTTCTAGAAAAACCTGTAGCTGCAGATGCAGCAGGTTACAGACAAGTTGTTGCTTCTTCAAAACAAGCTGTAGCTAAAGGTCTTTGCGTTATTACAGGAACACAACGTCATCACCAACGCTGTTACGTTGCTTCTTATCAAAAGGTACAAGAAGGTTTACTAGGAGAAATTACCGGCGGTGTTGTATACTGGAATCAAAGTATGCTTTGGTATAGAAACCGTGAAAAGAACTGGACTGATGTAGAATGGATGATTAAAGACTGGGTTAACTGGACTTGGCTATCTGGCGACCACATTGTAGAACAACACGTTCACAACATCGATGTATACAACTGGTTTACAGGCCAAAAACCAACAAGCGCAGTTGCATTTGGCTCACGTCAACGTCGTATTACAGGAAATCAATATGATAACTTCAGCACAGATTTCGTATATCCGGGAGGTGTACATATGCATAGTATGTGTAGACAAATAGACGGTTGTGTAAACAACGTTAGTGAATTTATTCAAGGTACACTTGGGTCATGGGATAGTAAAACATTTGAAATTAAAGACCTACAAGGTAATGTTGTTTGGAAATACGACTTCGAGCAGCAAGATAAAGAATTTAAACAAAATGACCCATATGTATTAGAGCATGTAGATTGGATTACACATATCCGCAAAAACGAACCGTTCTCAGAAGCAGAAGACACAGCCATCTCTACTCTTTGTGCTGTAATGGGACGCGTATCTGCATATACGGGGAGCGAGGTTACTTGGGATGCAATGAGTGCTGCAGACCAAAACTTATTACCTGCTGATTTAAGTTTAGCAACAAAAATGCCAGAAAGTACATATGTCATACCAGTACCTGGATCAACAAAATAAATAATCAATCATGTTAAAAAACGATCAGATCAATTAGTTAACAACTAACTCTGATCGTTTTTTTATTAGTTTTGCGATACATGCATTGATTAACCTAATTTCAAAATACATTATCATGGAAATAAACAGACGCAACTTTTTAAAAGCGACTTTGGCATCAACGGCCTTAGCAGCAGGAACTATTGCGCAAGCGGCAGATTTAAGTTCAATTATTTCTCCGCAAAATAAACAAAAGAAAAATACAAACAATAACGGAGTTCTAAAGATATCTTTTCAAGAAGGGATTGCACCAGGCGAATCTCTTAATGAGAAACTAGATTATATGGAGAGTTTAGGAGTTGTTGGACTAGAGCCGTGGGGCGGCGG
>CAMTPD010000305.1 GCA_947074265.1 uncultured Porphyromonadaceae bacterium | reverse complement strand
AAGAACAACTTCCTGCCGAAACAAATCACGTAACCATCGACGGAAAAGTCTTGGAGAAGGAAACAAACGAGCCTCTTACAGGCGCTTCCATCGAAGTGAATGGCAAGAAATACTACAGCGATATAAACGGAGCTTTTTCGTTGCAATTGCCAAAAGGCGGCAAGGCTATGGTGAAGGTTAGTATGATTTCGTATGAATCGTTATCGCTAGAAGTAGATGCAGACAATGCATCCGATATGCATGTTTTATTAAAACATTAAGCTTAGACACGTACGTGTCTAAGATGTGTACAGGTACGTGACGCATTCTTGTCATATACCTGTCTAAGTTGTGTCCTGGTACGTGTCTAAGCTTAGTTGTCATGTATCGGGACTTTAAGTTATAAGAAAGCCCGAAAGATCTCTCTGGATCTCCCGGGCTATGTTGTTTCGAATCTTTATCGATTTAGTTGTATTCGTCGCCGTAACCTAGGTTGGCATCGGCTACAAACTGTTTGATCCGTTCTTCGTCTTGTCGTTTGCAAATAAGCAAAACATTACCGGATTCGGCGATGATGCAATCGTCTACTCCTTGTACTACTACCAATCGTCCTTTGTTTTCTACAGCAATTACGTTATTATTGGCTTCGTATGTCAACGTTTTGGTATTGAGACAAGCGTTTCCACTTGCGTCTTTCGGAGCCAATTCGAACAACGAATTCCAGGTACCAAGGTCGGCCCATCCGAAATCTGCCGCAAGCATATATACATTATCTGCCTTTTCCATGATTCCGTAGTCTATCGAGATGTTGGGACAACACGTATAGTTTTCAAAAATAAACTCACTCTCCTTTTCCGTTCCGAAGAAGTCAATGCCGGTATCAAAGCGCGTCGTAATTTCGGGCATAAACTTTTGTAGTGCTGTCATGATTGCATCGATGTTCCAGAAAAATAGTCCCGAGTTCCAAAAGAACTCACCACTCTCTACAAAAATCTTAGCTAACTCATGATCCGGTTTCTCTGTAAACGTTTTCACTTTCATGAAATCTCCGATTACATCTTCATCAGCTTGGATATATCCATATCCTGTCTCTACTCGATTGGGCTTTATTCCTAACGTTGCCAATGCTTGGTTATCTTTAACAAACTCTAGTCCTTTCGCAATTGCTTTGCAAAACTCATCCTCTTTTAGGATCAAGTGGTCGGAAGGAGAAACAACAATGTTTGCCTTCGGATTCACTGCTTTGATGTGATAAGCTGCATACGCAATAGTGGCAGCAGTGTTTCTTCGTTTTGGTTCTAAAAGAATTTGATTGCTACTAAATTCGGGCAGCTGTTCTTTAACGAGGTCTTCATATCTATTATTGGTAGCAATAATGATATTTTCTTGTGGTATAATCTTTTTAAAACGATCAACAGTCATTTGAAGCAAGCTTCTGCCGGTCCCCATGAAGTCGAGAAACTGTTTCGGATAAATTTCTCTACTAAAAGGCCAGAAGCGACTTCCTATTCCCCCACACATTATAACACAGTAATTGTCTTTCATAATCAGCGCTTTTATGATACAAATATGATATACGCAAATGTAGTAAATATTTATTCCGAACCTATTAAATTGATTTTTTTTGAAAAAAAAGTGGCTCAACTATTGCAGGAATGAAAAGAATGCGTACCTTTGCAATGCAATCGGGAAAAACGATAGCTCTGAAACGCCCAGATGGCGGAATTGGTAGACGCGCTGGTCTCAAACACCAGTGGATTCACTTCCATGCCGGTTCGATCCCGGCTCTGGGTACAGAAAAAGAAAGCTCTGCATGCGCAGGGCTTTTTTTATATCCAATCCTCTCTATTATGCGCTTACTAAAGAGTAAATACAGACTAAAGAAAACCGGATCACGGTTGTATCGCAAAATGCGATTCAGAAAAGGGTTTGGTGTACACTCTCCGTTTGCTTTTGATTTAATCACAAAAGTAATCGAAGAGAAGAGTTATTTCTATGCGTATCACGACATACGTACCACTCAAGAAGATTTTATTAAGCATCCCGGCAAAGCTGTATATACAGACCGAAAAGGCAAGCAGCATGCGGTGAGTTATGCCTCTTTGTTTAAACAAGAAGCTATTTCGTCGAAGAAAGGTAAACTGCTTTTCAGACTTACCAACTTCTTTAAGCCGAAAGAGATTGTTCAATTGGGTACTTCCCTTGGATTCTCATCGCTCTATTTAGCAGCCTATAGCTCGGACATACAGGTTAATGCAATCGAAAACAACGAATCGCTGGTTCCTTATATCAAAGATGTGATCAAAGGAAACGATCGTATTGTGTTGCATACCGGTAGTTACCCTACATTGATTCCGGAAATCATGAGTAAGATAGAAAAGGTAGACTTTGTCTTTTTTAACTTAGAACGCGAATACGAAGTGAATCTTCAATTGTTTTCACTATGTATTGAGAAAGCTCATGAGAATACGGTGTTTGTGATGAACAACATCAAAAAGTGTAATTGTACTTCGAAGCTGTGGAATGAGATCATTCATAATCCGAAGGTTTCGGTTACGATGGACTTGTATTCGATGGGTATTATTTTCTTTAATCCAAAATTGCACAAAAGAAATTATAAAGTTTACTTTTGACAATCGAAGAAATAATATGCTATGAAAAAAAGTATCGTCTATACAAAAACCGGCGACAGTGGAAAAACATCTCTGGTAGGAGGCGAACGTGTTTCTAAAACACATCCTCGTCTCGATTGTTATGGTACTGTTGATGAATTGAATTCGTTTGTTGGTGCCTTGATTGCTGAGATACAACAAGAGGAAGATCGCGAGTTTCTGCTCTTTATTCAGCACAAGTTATTCACCATCGGTTCATATCTTGCAACAGATCAAGAACACACAAACTTGAAGGTAGAAAGCAAAGTATCTGACGAAACAATCCACAAAATAGAAAGTGAGATTGATAAGATTGATAACGAGCTGCCGAAGTTGAATAATTTCGTTCTTCCCGGAGGAGGCAAATCTGCATCATTAGCACACATTTGTCGCACTGTATGTAGAAGAGCCGAACGAGAAATGTATCGCTTGTCGGAAACTGCTACTGTAGAATCTCCGGTACTTATTTTCATGAACCGACTATCAGACTACTTTTTTGTCTTGGGACGTAAAGAAGCACTGATACACAATAAAAAAGAAATATTGTGGGATTATACTTGTAGTTAATCCTTTTATTTCTATATTTGCGGCAAAAACAGGAGTTTAACTATTTTAAACCTTTCATATATGTATTGGACACTGGAATTAGCTTCAAAGCTGGAAGATGCCCCATGGCCTGCAACCAAAGATGAGCTGATTGACTTCGCTCAACGTTCGGGAGCCCCTCTTGAAGTAATCGAAAACCTTCAAGAAATGGAAGATGAAGGCGAAATTTACGAAT
>CAMTPD010000304.1 GCA_947074265.1 uncultured Porphyromonadaceae bacterium | reverse complement strand
TACACCAGGACGTACACTCTTTCCCTACACGACGCTCTTCCGATCTGGCCACTACTTAGAAGTGTGTTGATACATTCATCTTCGTTGGCGAAAAAGTTTTCGCGAGTGATACCAATGAGTTGCATAATTTATCCTCCCGATACAGCATGAATAGCGATAAGGCTCATCCCATCTACCAAGACAACATCATTCCAAGTGTTGCGTGGTACAACTTCGTAATCAATGGCTACGGCAAGTCCATCAAGACTTCGTTGCAATGAATCCATAAATACTTGTAGTGTCGTTGCTTCTTGTACCTCAAATGCTTGATCGTTGAGTGTTATTTTCATAGGGTAACGATGTTGTTTATAGTTTAATTTTATGAAGAGGTTGCGGAGCAAAAAAATGATTAACTGCTCCGTGTCCGTGACCGGCAAACGTATCTGCACCGTTCTGGATCGCGGCAGAGATATAGTCTTTTGCTAGCTTTATTGCTTCTGTCAGGGTGTGTCCCTTTGCCAGATTTGCTGTGATCGCAGAAGATAAAGTGCACCCTGTACCGTGTGTATTGTTGGTATTGCAGAGTGCAGACTCAAACATTGCAGTGTTGCCTTCATTGTCGATAAATACATCAACCATACGATTGCCTGATAAATGTCCGCCTTTCAATAGTACCGACTTGCATCCGAATGTTAGTAGTTGTTTTGCTGTTTGTTGCATGTCGTTGATAGAGGTAATGGTGACACCACATAAGAGCTCGGCTTCACAAATATTTGGTGTAATTACCGATGCGAGCGGAAACAACGTGTGTTTGATTATTTCAATAGTAGAGTCTTCTATTAGTTTTGTTCCGCTTGTAGATACCATTACCGGATCAACTACTAAATGTGCCGGTTTATATTGGCAAATAGCTTGTGCTGTAACTTTGGCTGCATTATCGTTGTGAATCATCCCTGTTTTAACAGCATCGATATGTAAATCTTCAAAGACCATGTCGATTTGATCTTTAAAAATCGAAATATCGATTGGTTGAATAGAACGTACTCCTGTTGTGTTTTGAGCCGTGATTGCAGTGATAGCTGATGCGCCATACACTCCTAGTGAAGAGAAAGTTTTGAGATCCGCTTGAATCCCTGCACCGCCGCTCGAATCAGATCCGGCAATGGTGAGTGCTGTGGGATAGCGATAAAGTTTTGTTTCCATATGCAGATTGCAAAGGAGGGAAGGTTGTTGAAAATTCCTACGCCGGCATTATCCGTTCAGGTTCATAGGGTATAATCTCAGCCATATTTGGCACCCCCTTTCGCTACAAAGATATTAAAGTTTTTTTCAAAAAAACAAATAATATCGTGGCTAACTTGTGCGTATTTATGTTAATTAGGAAAAGAACAGCATGTTGCTGTCGTGTAAGTAGCATTGAATGTATATTCGACGTTATAAAAAAAGCCGGGGTTATTCACCCCAGCTTTTCATTTCGTACATATCGAGATACTCGTCCCATTCCGGATCTTTCTCTACATATAATTGAATTGGCAATAGCTCAAAGTTTGCTAATGCTTCGTTTAGTCTTTCACCAAATACGACTGATGTGCGTGCATAGAATATCCAGACTTTTTCAGCAGCTCCGGTATAAACTCCGGTCAAGATAGCAAGCTTATCTTTTTCTACAGCTTTGCGTAAAGCTGTTTCTACTTCCTCCATCAACTCTGCTGTTTGCTCGTCTGGCATTCCTTTTTCAAAAGGTTCGTATTTCCATGTAATTTCTACACGGTCTTTGAATTTGCCTGATTTCACAAAATCGTTGATTTCGTCACGACCACTTATTATGATCATTTGTCCGTCTTCGTTTTCTGACAAAGCACTGAACCATTCGTCTTTTAATACCATTTGATTATATCTATTCGCTGAATATTGTTCTTTTGTTATTTAACACGCAATTTACGACCAATTCCTAAGACTGTGGTCTTTTTAATGTCATTTAACTTGCAAATCTTATTTATAGAACTGCCTGTTCTTCTTGCAATCTTGTCAAGACTATCTCCTGATTTAACAATGTAATATACCTCTGTTTCGCTTTGTACTGTAGAGGTAGTCGGTATTGCTGTTGATGTGATTGCTGAAGTCGTGCTTTTTAGTGTTGGAGATTTTGTCGTTGGTTTCTTACTAATCTTTGTAATGTCACGTGGTGTCCTAATAACAAAGTTATCTCCTGGACGTTTGACTAGGTACATTTTATCCTCCTCAATTTCTTGTCCGGTAAAGTTGAAAAATAAGTTTGGATTAACGTGTTTTCCTTTTACACGAACTTCGAAGTGTAAGTGCTCGGTTGTTGCACGACCAGTACGACCCGTAAGTCCGATAGGCTGTCCACTTCTAACTTCATCACCGGCTTTGACAAGGTTTTTAGAATTATGACTATATACTGTTTCGAGACCATTGTAATGACGTATCACAATAACATTGCCGTAAGCACCATATCGTTTTGCCAATCTTACTTTGCCATCAAATGCAGATCTGATTGTGTCGTTGGCTTTTGTCTTAAGATCGACACCAGTGTGACTGCGACGACGACCCATATATTGAGATATGAGTTTTGCGTTGGGAAGAGGATTCGAAAATTCGTTTTTTAATTGTACCAGTACGGTGTCTTTTTCTTTAAACGGCCTGTGATTATTTGTGCGTACGTGTTGCATATCATACGCATTGAATTTGATCGGAGCGTGCTGACTCTTTTGAGGTTCATCATCTTGTTGCTGGATGGATGCAAGTTTCAAATCGAGTAGAACACTAATCAGAGAATCGGCACGTTGTATGTTTGCTGCCGAATATCTAATTGAATCAACCTTGGGCTGTATATTGATAGGTTTATGTATTGGCTCCGATATTTGACGGGCGCAGCTAAATAGTGCTAAGATAACAACAGTTGCTGTGCCAATTAATAATGCGGGTATCGAAGTGTTTCTCATTTTACATGAAATTATTATTTGGCAAAATTACATAAAAACGCGGTAATATGCGAATAAAATTCAAACATTAGCACTGTTTAGAATCAATAAAGGCAGAATTGAAAGAGTGTTGTCTTACAATTCTGCCTTTATTCGTTTTGATATTATGAAATGTTGAGCAGCTAATTCATTATTCACTTATCAAGAGTTCAGTTCGATCGTATTTATCTAAACATCGTTGTGTTGAACGATTTGTGGAGATGTCGTTTTAGGAGGTATACTCTTAGCTCTTTTCTTAGTATTTATGAAAAAAACAGGAAGTATTGATAGCAGAGTTAGTGCTAAAACAATGAAAAACACATCATTTATACCTCCAATGTATGCTTCTGACTTAATATGACTAATGATCAACTGTTCGCTTATTTCCGCCGCGGTATGCTTCGTGACGCTAGCATCGGTATGTAGAAATTGCGATATATTAGATACGACATT
>CAMTPD010000303.1 GCA_947074265.1 uncultured Porphyromonadaceae bacterium | reverse complement strand
ATTGAAGAATAAGTCTGCAAAGATACGGCTTTATTTCGCACCACATTAACTAATCTATAACAAGGACTTTACTTTTCTATTTAAATCTGTTTTTTTCTTACTTTTGCAGGATTGATTCAGATAATTTGAAATAAATTATCGATAGAAAATCATGGAATATAATTTCAGGGAAATCGAAGGCAAATGGCGCGAATATTGGAACGCCAACAAAGTCTACAAAGTGCAAGACGACACTAGTAAACCGAAGTTTTATGTGTTGGATATGTTCCCATATCCTTCAGGTGCAGGACTTCACGTAGGTCACCCGCTGGGTTATATCGCTTCCGATATCTACTCTAGATACAAAAGATTGCAAGGTTTCAACGTATTGCACCCTATGGGCTACGATGCTTATGGTTTACCTGCCGAACAGTATGCGATTCAAACAGGTCAACATCCTGAAATTACTACCAAAAAGAATATTGAACGTTACAGAGAGCAACTTGATAAGATTGGTTTCTGTTACGACTGGGATAGAGAAGTACGCACTTGTGAGCCTAATTATTACAAATGGACGCAGTGGGCCTTTATCAAAATGTTTAACAGCTACTTCGACACTGCTGCTCAAAAAGCAAAACCTATTACTGAATTAGTTGCTGCTTTTGAGAAAAACGGAACAGAAGGAGTTGCTGCTGCTTGCTCCGAAGAGCTTTCTTTCTCTGCAGACGAATGGAAAGCAATGTCGGAAAAGGAACAACAACAAACGTTGTTGAACTATCGTATCGCATACCTTGGTGATACCATGGTAAACTGGTGTCCTAAGTTAGGTACTGTTCTTGCGAATGATGAAGTTAGCGAAGGTTTGTCTGTACGTGGTGGCTATCCGGTTGAGCAAAAAGTAATGCGTCAATGGTGTTTGCGTGTTTCTGCTTATTCTCAACGTTTGCTAGACGGTATGGAAACTATCGACTGGACAGACTCTTTGAAGGAGACTCAAAAAAACTGGATTGGTCGTTCGGAAGGTGCCGAAATGCTTTTCAAAGTAAAAGATTCGGATGTTGAGTTTACCATCTTTACAACACGTGCGGATACTGTATTTGGTGTAACTTTCATGGTACTTGCACCGGAAAGTGAACTTGTAGCACAATTGACTACAGCGGAACAAAAAGCTGCTGTTGAAGAGTACTTCCAAGCTACGAAACACAAAACAGAACGTGAACGTATGACAGAGAAAGCCGTTACAGGTGTTTTCTCCGGTTCGTACGCAATCAACCCTCTTACAGGCGAATCTATTCCTGTTTGGATTAGCGACTATGTATTGGCTGGTTATGGTACCGGTGCAATCATGGCCGTTCCTGCACACGACAGTCGTGACTTTGCTTTTGCACGTAAGTTTGACCTTCCAATTCGTCAGGTTGTAATTCCTGCAGGTTGTGAAGCTACAGATACTGCAACTTGGGAAGAATCTATCGACTCGAAAGAAGGTACAATGGTAAATTCTGCTTCTGCTACACTCGACTTGAACGGTCTTGATGTGAAAGAAGCGATTGCTAAAACAAAAGAATACATCGCTGCTTCTGGTATCGGTCGTGTAAAAGTAAACTTCCGTTTGCGTGATGCGATCTTTAGCCGTCAGCGTTATTGGGGTGAGCCATTCCCTGTATATTATAAAGAAGGTATGCCTTACATGCTTGACGAATCGAAGCTTCCTCTTCAATTGCCAAGTATTGATAAGTTCTTACCTACCGAATCGGGCGAACCACCACTAGGTCGCGCTATTAACTGGGTTAACGACGAAGGTTTCCCATTGGAGCTTTGCACAATGCCTGGTTTTGCAGGTTCTTCTGCTTATTACTTGCGTTATATGGATCCGACAAACGAGGATGCACTTGTGAGCAAACAAGCGAACGAATACTGGAGAAATGTAGACTTGTATATCGGTGGTACCGAACATGCTACCGGTCACCTTATTTATAGCCGCTTCTGGAATAAATTCTTGTTTGACCTTGGCGTAATTTGTGAGGACGAACCTTTCAAGAAGTTGATCAATCAAGGTATGATTCAAGGTAGATCTAACTTTGTATATCGTATCAAAGATACCAACACGTTTGTATCTCTAAACTTGAAAGATCAGTACGACACTACACCTATTCACGTAGATGTAAATATCGTGAGCAATGATGTGTTAGATACGGAAGCTTTCAAAAACTGGAATCCTGAATACAAAACTGCCGAATTCATCCTTGAAGATGGTAAGTATGTATGCGGATGGGCTGTTGAAAAAATGTCGAAATCGATGTTCAACGTTGTAAATCCGGATGACATTGTTGAGAAGTATGGTGCCGATACGCTTCGTCTTTACGAAATGTTCCTTGGCCCACTTGAGCAATCAAAACCTTGGGATACAAATGGTATCGACGGTGTACACAGATTCTTGCGTAAGTTCTGGAACTTGTTCTACGCTAACGGAGACACGATGGTAGTAACAAACGACGAACCTACAAAAGAGGAACTTAAATCACTTCACAAGTTGATTAAGAAGATTACTTTCGATATCGAAAACTTCTCTTTCAATACTTCGGTAAGTGCATTTATGATCTGTGCAAACGAACTAACTTCATTGAAATGTAACAAGAAAGCAATTCTTGAACAATTCGTTATTTTGATGGCTCCGTTTGCTCCGCACATCAGCGAAGAATTATGGCATGATTTGGGCAATGAAGGTAGTGTAGTGAATGCACAATGGCCTGTTTGCAACGAGTCGTATCTTGTAGAGGATAGTGTAAATTATCCAATCTCTTTCAACGGAAAAGTTCGTTTCAATATCGAACTTCCTGCCGAAACTCCTAAAGATGAAGTTGAGCGTATTGCACTTGCACACGAGCAAACTCAAAAATGGATGGAAGGTAAAACTCCGAAGAAGATTATCGTGGTTCCTAAAAAGATCGTGAACATCGTTCTTTAATATAAAGTATATCCTCATTACTCCCCGGATTTACAGATCCGGGGGGCTAATGATGTGACTTTATCGCTTTTGACTTTTTACAAGAGTAGAATCATATATATTGATAATATCAATGAAAAAATCTTTTACCAAGATTTGTTATGCCGTGCAAGATTACGCTGTTATCCTGCTCGGCTTAATTTTATACGCTTTTGGCTTCAATGCTTTTATACTTTCCAATGGTATTGTTCCGGGCGGACTTACGGGCGTAAGCTCACTTATCTTTTATAGTACGGGGATTCCTGTTTACCTTTCCTATTTCGTACTTAATGCTATCCTACTTGCTGCCGGCTTTAAAATTCTCGGTTTTCGCTTCTTGTTGAAAACGCTTTTTGGTGTCGGTATCCTCACTCTTCTCCTTCGATTTTTCCAAAACTTAATTACTGAACCAGATCGGAAGAGCACACGTCTGAACTCCAGTCACTCCGGAGAATCTC
>CAMTPD010000302.1 GCA_947074265.1 uncultured Porphyromonadaceae bacterium | reverse complement strand
AATTACTAATGAATAAATAATAATATTATGAATGGACTAATTTTTATAAAGGTAGAGAACATGTATATAGTAATGAATATACAAGATTTAATTAATATGTATATAGAGCATTTTAAGGCTTTATATCTTGATAAAATAATAGAGCATATAAAAGTATCATTGGGTTGTATTGACTCGACTACATTAAAGGGAATAAGCTTTAATGAAAGATATGAATATGGCTCTTTATGGGAAAAGTATTTATCTAGTGTTTATGAATATAATCATAAATGTGAGGTTTCTCAAAGTATAGGATTGAACAAAGAGTTTGATTTAGATATTAAAGGTAAATACAAAGTAGAGGTTAAATCAACTAAAAGAACCAATGAGAAAACCCAAAAGTATAATAGCTATTTACCCGCTTGTAAATACTTTGACCATATCTTTATTAAGTGTGAACAATGGAACTATTCAACTAATGATTGGGATAAAGCTAGTTTACTATGTGGAGATAGTTCTATTCAATGGTTTCAATTGTTTCTATATAATGATAAATGGCATTACTTTATAATGAGTAAAAGAGAACTATTTGAATTATGTAAATCTAAATCTAGTCTCAAGTATGGATTAATGACTAATTCAAGGAGTGCACCCGCTCAAGGGTTCTATTTAAGTGTAAATGATATTCCAAAGTTCAAACAAGTGAGATTTAGTTTAAAATTGAATCACTAATTTAACATTCAAGGTGAATAAATACTAAATGGTGCAATTAGGAATAAAACTCTAAACACTCTTCGTGGAAAACATTTACAGTCTTCACTAATACCTAAAATGATCTTCATGAATACACAAAAAAGTCTTCGTAAGAACTAAATGACCTTTTCCCGAGAACCAAACATACTTTTTTTGCAAACCAAACAAGGTTTTTCCAAAAACCAAGCAATCTTTTTATCTCCCTTCAATAAAATCGGTTGAAAAAGCCCTGACTTATCCCATCCAAACCCCAAAACCATCACACAAAAAGCCATTTTCCCAACCCGCAAAAATCACAGACTCCGTCAATCTAGCGCGCAAAACCCCACCAATTATCATGCTTTCATCTCAACACAAATACAGCTTAGTGTATTTTTGAGCGCAATAGGATTTATTTTTCTTGACTTATACTTATTCTTATTGATCTCCGGGAGTTTTGTGGAGAATGTCGAGTTGTCCTAATGCTTTCACTGCTTTGGGGAAGTCTTCTTTTGGAATACGAGACTTGTTACGGACTTTGAGTCGGTAGTTGTAGACCGTTTGCGGAGAATAGTGCAGAAAGCTTGCAATCTTTACACTGTCGCTGATGCCCAAACGCACCAAAGCATAGATGCGAAGTTCGGGAGTAAGCAACTCTCCTTCTTTTGGATAGATTTGTTCGCCGTCGTTGAGCAACGTATTGAAGTCTTTCACGAAGTTGGGATAGATGCTCAGGAATATCGAATCGAAGCTTTTGTAAAACTCGCGCAATTCGTCCGTTACCAGTGTATTTGATTTCACTTCTTTGTAAAGCTCTTCCGACTGGCCGGCTTTGAGTTTGCGGTTTACTTTCTTGCGGAAACTGTCTAGTTTGTCAATATACACCGAACACATGTTGAAAACATAACTGATGTATTCTTCCTTGATGTGATTGGCTTCGGTGAGTTCCTGATTGGTTTTGTTTAGTTTTTCGTTGACACTGTTAAGGTGTACATTGGTAGTATTGAGTTGTTGTCGTGCTGCAGCCAACTCGTTTAGCTTTTTATAAATGAAAAACAACGTAATTGACAATCCTACCGCCAATACAATAATGATGCATAAGAACAGGAGCAGTCTGTCTTTTTCTTGCTTCATCTTGATGTCGTACGTTGTATTGATAATGGGCAACATGCGCGACATCTCGAGCGTGCGCAAACGGGCTTTGCAGTAAATGGCATCTTCCATCGAACATTTCATATACGAATAGGCTCTGTCTATCTCGCCTTGATTGTAAAGCAACACGGCTAGGCGGGGCAACGACATGTATTCTTTCACTCCACTTCGCATGTCATAAACAGACGACAAGATCAAATACTTCTCTGCATTTACCGTGTCGCCTTTTGCATTGTAGATATCGGAGATCGTATTGGTGATCATTGCGGAAATCCGATTATCGCCAATGTTGTTTTGATACGTTTCCAATGCTATCGCCAGTGCATTGTCCGTATCCCCTTCGAGCAAAAGCTTCGAGCTTTCTACCAATCCGTAGGTGATGTGTCCTGTATCGGTAAGCGACAAGATGGAATCTTTATAGGCATACTCGAGTTGTTTGTAGTGGGTCTTTTCCGGTCCGGCAAACGAGTATTCGGCCATCAACATGTAAAGCGAATGATATAAATGATAGATGTATTCGGTGAGTTCGCGTCTTTGTTTGTGTACATTGATCGAATCTAAAATATCGAGTGCTTCCTTGTACATTCCGGTTACAATCATTACCTCGGCTCTGTTGAGCTGTGCCATCTCGATGTAGAACGGATCGCCGTATTCTTGTGCTAGTGCCAAACGTTTGTCTGCTATACTGTAAGCTGAATCCATCTGAAAGCTTTTGTAAATGTCAAACAGCGTGCCATATTTTACAAGCTTATCTGCAACCGATCGGGTAGTATCAACCTGAGCATTGAGATCTGTAACGATGTTTTGTTTTTGTATGGTGTAAACGTCTTTTTCTTTTATACTTTGGTCTAATACATGCAGAAGAGAATCGACCTGTTGCGTGTTTTCGGCATAAAGAAAGATCGTTTGTATCAGTAATAAAATGAATAAGCTCAGTCTTTTCATGTAAACAGCTTGTTGAATTTCGTTTGGTTGCAATTCGGTTCTATTTCATTGCTCGGAAACAAGGCATTGCTTGCTCTTACGCTACAAAGATGGAGTATTTTAAGTTCTTGTACCGAATCAATCTGTATATTCTCCAACATGTTTTCTCTTTATTGCGATGAGCAAGGAAAGCTAAAGTGCTGCATCGACAAGCGATTTGAAAGCTATGCAAAGTTTTTTATCAAAAAAGAGAACCTGAAAGCTTGCATTGTTTGAAATTTGATATATATTTGCCACAAACATCAGAACAAAGAAAATGAAAAAAACTTTCAATACAGCAATAATCACTCCTTCGTCAGCAATGATGATGATGTGTATTATGGATATGCGAATGTGTCGCTTGTCCTGCATTGCCGTACCCGGGAGTTTAAGTTAAGTCTGAATCTTTCTAAGAACAAGATATAGTCCTTATCCGGAAGTGCAATGCACCGAACGATAAGGATTTTTTTTTTGCACTAAACAGAAACAATAATCAAATTATTAATTCTAACAAACCATTATCATGGAACAGAAACAACTTCATTTAGAAACATTGCAAGTACATGCAGGACAAGAGGTAGATCCGACAACTTGCTCACGT
>CAMTPD010000301.1 GCA_947074265.1 uncultured Porphyromonadaceae bacterium | reverse complement strand
TCACTACGTTTGATTTACGACAATGCCTCAACCGTATTTCTGATATACCGAATCCGAAACAAAAGCAACCTGAGAATCGGAAACGTTCAAACAAAAAAAAACCGGAGAGTAAGCCCCCAATGCTTCTCTCCGGTTCGAGTAAGAAAAAACTAGCTTAGAAGTATTATAGTTTTTCTACAGTTGTCCTTTCGGGTCGAAAGATGCCTCATGAATCTTTCCTTTGCCCAACACATGAATGTATGTATCAAACGTGCGCTTGTTTTCTTTCATGTTGATAATGCGGGCACCATTTGCAAGATCGCCGTAGGTTGTTTTCCCGCCCGAGAAACGACCATACGCCAAGGCGATTCCGTGCCAATAGGCAATGTAGTCGTTCACGTGATCGTGACCTACGAAAGTACCCATTACATCGCCGGCTTCTTGCATCGCGGCAAACATACCGGTATTGATCTGCGGCGCGCACTCTTTCTCGTTTTTCACACCTACAGGCTTCACCTTTTCGTTTGCAAAGGCCGGTGTATATTCCGGAAGCGGAATGTGAAAGAATGCCAAGGCCGGAAGCGGCTGGTTGTTGTTTGCTGCCGTATAGTTGGCACTGGTTTCGCGAAACCAATTGATTTGCGGTTGCGTAAACCATCCGTACCCTTCGATATGTTTGAGGGTGCTATAAGCTCTCGAGTCGAGACAATATAACAAACCACCTATGTTATTGTTTGCGCCAAGCAGTTCGATCACCGCATCGGGATTGCCACTTTTTACACGATCGGCACTCAGGTTGCCCGGTATGGTTTGCAGTAAGTTGCTGAGACTGTCGCGACTCCATCCGTGCTCGTCGTCGTGGTTTCCGAAAGTAACTACAAACGGAAGTTTGCGATCTACAATCGGTTGCGTCACTTTGAGCCAACCTTCTTTTACCGGCTTTGCAGTAACGATATCGCCGGTAAGGATCACCAAGTCGGGCTTCTCCTTTTCCAAGACTTCCTCAATTAGCTGAGAAGCCGCCTCAGATGCTGTTTCTCCATAGTTGAAGTGCACATCGGTAAATTGTGCAATCTTAAAATTTCCGTTGGCATCGAAGCGCAAGGTTTGCGCTGACACAGTCAACGCAAACGCACTTACTAAATTTGCCAATCCAAGCCAATAAAAAGCAAATCTACTCTTTCTCATTATGATTCTTCTGTTTTATTAGATTCAGGTTTACAACCCTAATAAACGTTTTATTTTATGGAAAATTTCGTTGTTGTCGTATACTCCGCCAAAGGCTTCGCTACCCGGCCCGTAAGCAAAGGAAGATACCAAGACTCCGGTATGTCCGCCGTTTGTAAACTTTGCCGTAATTGTACCGTTGGCTTCATCTCCGTCGAGAAGAGACAAACCTCCCGTTTCGTGGTCTGCCACAACAAGTACCAAGGTTTCGCCATTTGCTTCAGCCCATTTTAGCATTTCGCCGGTAGCTTTGTCAAAGTCTAGCGTTTCCATCATGGTGTTGTATAGGTCGTTTCCGTGTGCATAGTCGTCGCTTTGCGAGCCTTCTATCATTAGGAAAAATCCGTTTTCTTGCTTCGAAAGTGTTTCTACTGCTTTAAGGGAAGCCTTCGACAAGAGGTTGTCGCGCTTTTCTGCCGGAGGCATTTCCAATGAGTCTGTCAAGCAAAAAACCTTTGCGCTGTTTGCGCTCAATGCTTCATCGGCATTGGTGGTAGCGAGGTAGCCTTTTGCTTTCATCTCGGCAAACAAGTCTCTGCCATCGGGACGGTTTGCAAAGTATTTGCTTCCGCCGCCAAAGATGAAATCTACATTCGACTCTACGAAGTGAGGAGCCAACTCCCAAGCGTTGTTTCTATCGGTATGATGCGCGCAGAATGCAGCCGGCGTTGCGTCGGTAAGTTGCACGGTTGCAACCACTCCGGTAGCCAGGTTCTTTTTCTTTGCATCGTCCATGATTGTATTACGAAGCGAACCGTCGGAGTTTACCGAGATGGTATGGTAATCGGCCTTTTCGCCCGTTGCCATAGCCGAAGCCGCAGCCCCCGAATCGGTAATCAGTTTGTTGGCACACGTGGTACGTACCAAACCTGCTGCCATTGCATTTTCTGTGATGTTCAGTTTGCCTTTATTCGCAACCATTGCCGAGGCAAAGTGTGAAGTACCTGTACCATCGCTGATCATCAAGATTACGTTCTTTACTTTTGTCCCTTGAGTAGGCGCTACGCGTACAATCTCGTACACGTCTTTGTTTTGGAACGTTTGTGGAACGTCGCGTCGGTTTTGAGCCGACATGGTCATCGTAGCCAGGAAAGCCAAAGTTCCTGCTAGTCCGTATGCTAAACTATCTTTTACTATCTGTTTCATTTTTAATAACCCATGTTTTGTTTCAAATTCTTGCTCGAGTTGATCTCATCTAAAGGAATCGGGAATACGTGGTGCATATTCGGATTAAATGTGCGTGCTTCCCAGATCTGAATGGTATCGACCTTTGTGATCTCGATTTTGTCGTTGATCATTTTAATCTCTGTCTTAAGACCGTGAAGCGGTTTGCTGTAAGCATCTTTCGCATCGCCCCATCGCACTAGGTCGAAGTGGCGGTTTGTCAATTCACCCGCAAGCTCGCAGCGTCTTTCATGCTTTAAGTCTTCTTTCGTTGCATTAGATACCGGAGCCAAACCTGCACGTCTACGCACCTGATTCAATGGTTCGTCGCCGTTTTTTCCTTGCCAGATCAAAGCTTCGGCTTTCCACAACAATACTTCAGAGAAACGGATCAATGGAATACTCAAGCGTGTAGTCATGTTGTTTCCGTCAGGGTTAACCAATTTCCCAACCGCGTCTGCCGGTTTGAATGGGTCCATGTATTTGTTGAATTGCATGCCCGACTCGCTGGTTGTTGAGTAATACTCGCGCTTATCGCCAAGGAACATAAACTCATCGCCCGGCATAAGAAGGGTTGTTTTTCTACGCTTATCGCCCGGCTCAAACTCTTTAAACAATTCGATGGTAGGCATAAAGTAGCCCCATCCGTTGTATAGTCCCCAACCTTTATTTTCGAGCATTACACCCGGAAGCTTCGAACCGTCAACCTCGGAGCTGGTCCAAGACCAAATGTATTCGCTGCTCCAGTTGTTGTCTACTTTGAATACGTCTTCAAACTCTGCCATCAATTGGTGATGCGGGATTACTTTGTCGCAAAACTCGATCACATCGTTTAGAGAAGAAGCCTCGTATTGTGCGTTGTAAAGAGAAGCTTTCGCTACATAAGCCCAAGCTGCTGTTTTGTGCGGACGACCGTATTGTTCTACTGCCAACTCCGAGAAGTATGGCAACAATTCTGCTGCCTTTTCGAAGTCGTTGATCGCGAATTTATAGTTTTCCGAAACGGTTTGCGGACGTGGCACATCCATGTTATCAATCGTTACGTCAGATCGGAAGAGCACACGTCTGAACTCCAGTCACTCCGGAGAATC
>CAMTPD010000300.1 GCA_947074265.1 uncultured Porphyromonadaceae bacterium | reverse complement strand
AGAGCATAACCTTGCCAAGGTTAGGGTCGCGGGTTCGAGTCCCGTCTTTCGCTCTCAAGCGTTCAACTCTATGAGTTGGGCGCTTTTTTTATATACTCCCTTCCTATCTTTACTTCTATCTTTATCATTCATATTATACGCATACCCGAACGTTTTTTTATGTAAGTTTGTTGTCTCTAGGCAAGGATTTGTATAAAGGTTTGCTTAGAATGTGTATAATTAAAATAAACGCAATATTTATGTACGAAGCATTTTTAGAGTTTACAACTTCTTTGGCTAAAGAGGTTGGTAAAATACATCTTTCATATTTCAGAGGAGATAATTTGGGGATAGATACAAAATCAAATATTTACGATGTTGTAACTAGGGCTGATAAAGAGAGTGAGGAATACATTGCTTCTGCCGTTTTGACAACATATCCCGATCATAAAGTGCTTGGAGAAGAAGGTGGCTACAGAGGAAACGAGCATAGTGATTATGTTTGGGTGGTAGACCCGTTGGATGGAACTAATAACTATAGTCAAGGTTTGCCGGTGTTTTGTGTTTCGATTGCATTGCAGTATAAAGGCGAAACAATCGTGGGTGTAGTATATGCTCCGTATTTGGATGAGTTGTATACGGCATCGAAAGGTGGTGGTGCATTCTTGCAAAGCAGGGTGTGTGAGAAGAAACAGCTTACGGTTTCTACAAAACAAAACTTGAATGTGTCGGTTTTGGGTACAGGCTTTCCGTACGACAAAGATGTAAATCCTGATAATAATAGTCAAAACCTAGCTCGTATATTACCGAATATTCGTGGGGTGAGACGAATGGGAGCTGCGGCTTATGATATTTGTTGTGTGGCAAGTGGTTTTCTTGATGGTTACTGGGAGCAATGTCTTCAGATTTGGGATGTTTGTGCGGCTAATCTGATCTTGGAAGAAGCCGGAGGTGTTGTATTTTATTACAAAGAGAACAGAGGTATCTCTGAGATTGTGGGGAACGAACAAATAGTGAGCGAGATTCGTAAATATGTGCGATAAGAATAAGGTTGCGTACAATCCGATTGTACGTGACAGTTTGAAAGTGTCGATGCCGTTGTTGTTTAGTTTGCTGTTGCAAAACTTAATCAATGTTACCGATACGATTTTTCTAGGACGAGTAGGAGAGGTTGAATTAGGAGCTTCTGCTTTGGCCGGTGTATTTTATATGGCTGTTTACTTTATCGGTTTCGGCTTTGGGGTAGGGGTGCAGGTACTGGTTGCCCGACTCAATGGTGAGCGACAGTATGATAAGATTGGTTCTATTGTGTGGCAATCGTTGATGTTTTTGTCGGTTATGGCAATAGCAATCATTGCGCTGACTTTGTTGTTTGTGCCGGTATCTTTTGACTCGATCATATCGTCCGCAGCTATACGTGGTGCAACACTCGATTATTTATTGATACGTATTGTAGGGTTGTTGCCAGCTTTTTTTACCATCATATATCGTTCGTTCTTTGTGGGCATCAAGCGAGCGAATGTATTGGTGTATAGTGCGATTGCAATGACGTTGTCAAATGTAATACTAAATTACCTCCTTATTTTTGGGGTTGGAAGTATTGCTCCAATGGGGATAAAAGGAGCAGCATTGGCATCTGTGCTTTCAGAGTGTGTAGGTGTTGTTTTTTATCTATTGTATACACGCTATGTGAACATGTCTGTGTATGCGTTTCGCTTTTTTCAGGCTTTTGATGTAAATGTGATACGTCGAATCTTGAATGTCTCGGTATGGACAATGCTTCAGTATTTTATTTCGATCTTTTCATGGTTTTTGTTTTTTCTTGCGATTGAGCATATTGGAGAGCGCTCATTGGCTGTGTCGAACGTGGTACGTAGTTTAGCAACAATGCTGTTTGTTATCGTTTCATCGTTTGCAACGTCTACATCGTCAATGGCGGGAAATGCGATGGGTTCAAATGATATTGCTCGTATCTTACCTATCGGAAAGGTAAATATTATGCTTTGTTCGGCTATATTGTTACCTATCTTGGCATTGATAGCTGTTTTTCCTGAAAGTACATTAGCTATATTTACCGATAGTGATCAATTGATAGCAGAATCGGTTTCTTCGCTTTATGTGATGCTTACCTACTTTGTATTTTCTATACCCGGGTGTATTCTGTTTAATGTGGTATTAGGGACAGGTAATACTAAAGTGTCATTTGCGATTGAAATGTTAGCGATATTTGTTTATATACTGATTGTTGGTGCTATAGCAGTGTTTAAGCCATCTGTTTGGATTTGTTGGTTTTCAGAGCATGTTTATTGGATTGTTACGTTATTGGCTTCTGTTGTGTACCTCGTAAAAGCCGATTGGAGGAAGAAGACTATCTAAAAAAAGATTACGGATAGTTCTGGAATTTAGGTGTATTATCAATTTCGGTAATACATATTATATAGAATGAGCTTGATGAAAGTCATCTGTGTTTTTTTATTAAAACATAGATGACTTTTTTGATATAAGAGTGATTTTCTTAATTAAAATAAGTGCTTGCTTTAAATCATATTAAGAATATATCTAGAATAAAACTATATAATCAATGCATCTGTTCGGCAATATATGAATGTATAATTCATCTTTTATTTTAGTAAAAATTGAAGCTATGGAAGAGCAAAAGAAACAACTTACTTCTGATGCCGGAAAGCCAATTGCAGATAATCAGAATATCGCAACTGCCGGTAAAATGGGACCTGCTTTGTTGGAAAATGTGTGGATGCTTGAAAAGCTAGCAGCCTTTAACCGTGAAAGAATACCAGAACGAGTAGTGCATGCAAAAGGTTCTGGAGCGTTTGGTGTGTTTACTGTAACACAGGATATTACAAAATACACAAAAGCTTCTATTTTTGCAAAAGTAGGGAAGCAGACACCGATGTTGGCTCGCTTTTCTACTGTAGCTGGAGAGCGTGGAGCTGCTGATACCGAACGAGATGTGCGTGGATTTGCCCTTAAGTTTTATACAGATGAAGGCAACTGGGATTTGGTTGGTAATAATACGCCGGTGTTCTTTGTTCGAGACCCATTGAAATTTCCTGATTTTATTCACACTCAAAAACGTGACCCTAAAACAAATATGCGTAGCAATACAGCTATGTGGGATTTCTGGTCGTTAAGTCCTGAGTCTCTTCATCAGGTAATGATTTTGATGAGTGATCGTGGTATTCCGAAAGGTTTTCGTCATATGCATGGGTTTAGTAGTCATACTTATAGTTTTATTAATGCCGAAAATGAGCGTGTATGGGTGAAATTTCACTTTAAAACACAACAAGGAATAGAAAACTATACTAATGCCGAGGCGGTAGCTATTGTAGGGAAAGATCGAGAAGCTTCTCAACGTGATTTATTTGAAAATATCGAAAACGGAAACTTTCCTAAATGGAAAATGTATATACAGGTTATGCCTGAAAAGGAAGCGGCTACGTATCGTATAAATCCGTTTGATTTGACT
>CAMTPD010000299.1 GCA_947074265.1 uncultured Porphyromonadaceae bacterium | reverse complement strand
AGATCTACACCCGGACGTACACTCTTTCCCTACACGACGCTCTTCCGATCTGCTTGCTGTGGTGCTGGCCGTGCCGATGTATGCTAATGCTGCCGGTATAATTCCGGTTATACAGGTGTTTGTGATGAAAGGTGTGCCACTGGGTACGGCTATTGCTTTTATGATGGCAGTAGTGGGTTTGTCAATACCGGAAGCTACATTGCTGAAGAAAGTAATGACTTGGCAGCTCATTGGGATCTTCTTCGGAGTTGTGACTCTGTTTATTATAATCTTGGGTTATTTCTTTAATTTGGTATTTTAATGGAGTATGCGTGGTATAATGAAGAAGATCAAAAGTTTCCTCGAAATTCTGTGGGAACTCTTCGGATTACTCATCGGGCATTGCCCTAAGAAGCCACAGAAAATGGCCGTTTGATCCGATAAAGGATTAAACAAAATCCCCTTATTTTGGACCAATCGCAGAGGGCGACAGGTACAAAATAAGGGGATTGTTTTATTCGTGATGTGTACTAATCAATACGAATGTGAGCTGTTGATGTCTTCTTCGGATGTGCCGCGAAGGTCGATGGCTCTCCATGCATAGAAGATGTATGCCAAAACGATCGGAATCAGCAACGATACATAACTCATTACTTCGAGTGTAAACATGCTCGAGCTACTGTTGTAGATGGTAAGTGAGCTTTGTAGGTTGATCGAAGATGGGTAGTAAGCTGTGTTGTTGTAACCGATGTTGAGCAACAAGCCTAGTACGGTAAGTACGGTTCCGGCTCCGGCAAACCAAATGCCTCTGTTGAATGTAGAGGAGAAGATGGATTTGATAATTCCGAACAATACCAACAAGACACCGATCAGGAATGTGATGAGTACGATAGGCATCTCAATGAAGTTGATCAGGTATTTATGTGGTTCCAAATATACCTCAGAGGTAGTAGGATTTACGGCATATCCATCTGCAACAAGAGTTCTTACCAAGAAGGTAAGGAAGGCTACCAAGAAAAATGCTGTATTGTAGATAAGGCATTTGCGTGCTCTCTTTTTAATGTCGGCATTGTCTACATTGTTGATGAAATATAACAATGCCAATACACGAGCCAGAAATACGATGGCGATTCCGAGTAATAGGTTCCAGATGTTGCCCAAGGCTTCGAGTCCGTGTAGTGGACTTTGCCATGTTGATATTACGGGCATGGTGATATCGGTGATGTTTCCTTTTTGTACCATGAAGTCGGCACCGGTAAAGAATGTTCCTACGGCTACCCCTACCAAAAGCGGGCCAAAGAGTCCGTTGATCCAAAGGAATATTCGGTAAGTAGTGGTACCCCATACGTTACCCTTCTTGTTTTGGTATTCGTACGATACGGCTTGTATTACGAAGCAGATCAGGATGCACATCCACAGCCAGTAGGCACCGCCAAAACTGGTGGAGTAGAAGAGGGGAAACGAGGCAAAGAAAGCACCGCCAAACACAACGAGGGTTGTGAAGGTGAATTCCCATTTGCGCCCGGTAGAATTGATTAATAATCGATGTTCGGTTTCATTTTTCCCTAATGAAAATACCAGTGTTTGACCTCCTTGCACAAACATGAGAAAAACAAGGAGTGCTCCTAGTAGTGATATAAGAAACCACCAGTAGTGCTGAAGTAGTATATAACTTAGTTCCATGTTGCTTATTTATTTAGATCTGTATTGTTTGAGTTGTTGTCACTTTGTTCGGGTCCTTTCTTGATGGCTTTTACCATGATGCCGATGTCGGCAATAAGTAGTATGGTGAATAGAATCAAGAAGATGAAGAATGTCATCTGTACGGACGAACTAGCGAGTTGAGAAACAGAGGCATTGGTAGGCAGAATGTTTTGGATAGTCCAAGGTTGACGACCCATTTCTGCTGTTACCCATCCGCTTTCTGATGCGATGTAAGCAATCGGGGTGGTGATAACACATGCCCATTGGAACCATCTTACTTTGTCTATCTTGTTTTTGTGTACATAAATAAGAGCAAACAGGAAGATCAGGAAGAATAAAACAACCGAATATACCATGATGTGGAATGAATAGAATACCACCGGTACGTGAGGTATGATATCGGTTGGTTTATCCAGGTATCCGTATCCGAAATAGTTGTAGTTGTCGCGAAGCGTAGTTAGATACTTTTCGGCATCTGCTGTGTTTCCGGCTTCTTTTGCTTCACGATATTTAGCTAACGCATCAATTGCGATGCGTCCTTTTTCCATCATTTCTTGTGTTGATAGTGCTATTTTTCCATCGGGCATCGGATAACCTCCATTGATGATGTCAATGATCCCCGGCACATATGCTTCGGTATTGAAGGTGGCCAGATAGGATAGCATTTTAGGAGCTTCTATTTTGAAGAAGAATGGGTTTGGATTATTGTAGTTTGCGTCTTCTGCCGGATCTAGCATTCCCAGAATCATCAGCGGCATGCCGTTTCCTCCTTTATAAAGACCTTCCATGGCTGCTAGTTTCATGGGTTGTTTTTCGTACACTTGCACAGCTGTACCGTGTCCGGTAAGCCCGGTTGCGATGATGGCAAACATACCAAATGATGCTGCTACACGTATACTTTGCTTGGCAAACTCTTGATTGCGCTTCTTGAGCAAATACCAGCTGGAAATACCAACCACGAATACAGAGCCTAGTACCCAAGATGAAAATACGGTGTGGAAGAATTTATTGACAGCTACAGGCGAAAGCACGATTGCCCAGAAGTCGACCATTTCGTTGCGTACGGTGTCGGGGTTGAATTCCATCCCTACAGGGTATTGCATCCATGCGTTGGCTACAAGAATCCAGAGTGCAGAAAGGCATGCTCCGATTGCTGTAAGCCAGGTAGAAACCAGGTGGAAGCGTTTGCTTACTTTGTTCCATCCGAAAAACATGACGGCAAAGAAGGTGGATTCGAGGAAGAAAGCCATAATACCTTCGATGGCGAGTGGAGCTCCGAAGATGTCTCCTACAAACCAGCTATAGTTGGACCAGTTGGTTCCAAATTCAAACTCAAGAATAATACCTGTTGCCACACCTATAGCAAAGTTGATGGCAAATAACTTCATCCAAAATTGTGTGGTTTTCTTCCAAAACTCGGAGCCTGTTTTGTAGTAGATCAGCTCCATGATTGCCATGATGAAACTTAAACCAAGTGTGAGTGGAACGAAGATCCAGTGATACATTGCCGTAAGAGCAAATTGTGCTCTCGACCAGTCAACGAGGCTGGTTGTAATACTTTCTATCATACGTTTAGAGATTATGGGTTTATTCTTTTTATTAATTCATTTGATACGAAGTTTTGCTTGTCTTCATCGCTTTCGCATCTTTCGTTGAGGAAGTTAGGGAAGAAGAAGACTTTGAGTATTGCAAACATGATAAAGAGCTTTATAGCTATAATAAGCCATAAAGTCTTGCCTACCTGCATGTTTTTAAATCCTTCAACGTAGAAGTTGACTATTCTGTGAAAATAATTCATAATT
>CAMTPD010000298.1 GCA_947074265.1 uncultured Porphyromonadaceae bacterium | reverse complement strand
ATCACACGCTCAAGAAGTGTACGGTATCTCTTTTCGTGCTCAGCTTCTACCTCTGCAATCTTTCTGAAGGCAACCGCTATTGCTGTGAAGACTGCGTCTTCGGAAATACGAGCAAAAGCAGGGTAAAGTTGATCCCACTCTTCGTTTTCGCCGTTTGCTGCTTCGGAGAGATTCTCGGCAGTTGTTCCAATCATCCCTGCAGGAAATGAAGCTGTAATTTCAACCATTCCTCCTTCAAGAAACTTGAAGAATCGTTTGGCATGCTCTTTTTCTTGTTCGGCTGTTTCTAGAAAGATAGCTGCAATCTGTTCATATCCTTCTTTCTTTGCTACACTTGCAAAATAAGTGTAACGATTTCTTGCTTGTGATTCTCCCGCAAAAGCTTTCAATAGATTTTGTTCTGTTAGTGTACCTTTAATGCTCATAATAATATTGCTTATATTAGTATTACGTTTATTTGTTTCGTTTGACAGTGCAAGTTTAATTCCTTTATTTTTAACTCGCAAATTGATAATTTTAATACACAAATAGCTTCAGACTATACCTTCTAATTATTACATAGTTACCTCATACCAAAACCTCTTGTCAATCGAATTATTTGTGGAAACTAAGAAAAAAGATTTTTTAGAAAATTGATATTGCTCCAAAAGTTATAAATTCGCAAAGACAGAAGTATTGCATACGATCTACTCCTTGTTATGAAATAGGAATAGGTTTTTGATCTTTCTGTATTTTGCAAAGCTAAAACAGACTTTGCGTCATAAAAAAACATTCTTCCGATGACAATAGCACAAATTGAATACTTGCTGGCAGTAGCCAACTACGGAAGCTTTTCTATCGCTGCCGAGAAATGCTTTATCACACAGCCTTCGTTGAGTGTACAAATCAAGAATCTTGAAGAAGAGTTACAACTCACTTTGATAGATAGAAACCATAAACCTCCGGTTTTAACCGAAGCAGGAGAAGTCATTGTAAAACAAGCGCGCGAAGCAATGAGTGCTTTCAAACGAATCTCTGAAGAGGCTCAAGCTATGAGAGGTGAAATTAGTGGCACATTACGCATTGGTATTATTCCTACAATTGCTCCCTATATTGCACACTTGTTTGTTCCTATTATGAGAAGCAAATATCCTCAAGTGCATTTACAAGTGTCTGAAATGGTAACAAATGATATCATCAAGGCTTTGCAAAAAGAAGAACTAGATGTGGCTATTTGGGCCGAAGGTTTTGCTCCTGAATTTGTACAAGAGGAGTTTCTAATGCGTGATAATTTCTCAGCATACCTTTCTCCCGGACATCCATTGCTTGAAGAAGAGGCTATCGATTTATCTACACTCCCTTCATCAGATCTATTGCTGCTTACAGATGGGCATTGCTTTAGAAAGCAGGTTCTCAACTTATGCTCTCGCAAAAAACAAGAAGATAGTTCTTTTGCCTTTGAATGTGGTTCCTTAGAAACATTGATCCGTGTTACGGCTTGTACCGGGGGTATTACAATTATCCCTGAGATTGCTCTTCCGTATCTTTCTGAAGAACAAATTAAAAATATCAGACCCATCAAACAAACGAATGCGTTCCGTATAATTACACTTGCCACCAATAAGCATTTTGTAAAAAAAGGATTGCTTAATGCGCTGAAAGAGTCGATTCAAGAAGCATTGAAGAAGCAACGTATCGAACGTAATGCTGAAAAAGAAGCTTAATTTCTTTTTCTTTTATTGCTGCTCGTTGTTTGTATATAGATCATACTAAAGGTTTTTCATTTATGATTACAATTATATCTCCCGCTAAAACGCAAGATTTTGATTCTGCTATTCCGCCTAAAATAGAGCAAACGCCTTTGCTTTATCCTAATGAGGCGAATGAGTTGATGGAACATCTTCAACATTTGTCGACTGAGGAAATTGCGAAGCTTATGAAAATAAGCCCTACTCTTTCTCGTCTCAACTATGAAAGATATCAGACGTTTCAACATCCGGAAGCTCCTGTAAGACAAGCTATTTTTGCTTACATGGGTGATGTTTATGACGGACTGCAAGCTAAAGATCTTTCGACTAAAGCTTTGACATTTGCTCAAAACCATTTGCGAATTATTTCCGGCCTTTATGGTATGTTACGCCCTCTAGACGGAATAAGACCATATCGACTCGAAATGGCGATTAAACTTGAAAATGATAAGGGTAAAACTCTTTATGATTTCTGGAAAACAAAGCTTACTCAACAAATAGATAAGGATTTATTAGAAGGGAATAATGTATTGGTAAATCTTACTTCTGATGAATACTGGAAGGCTATTGATAAAAAGGCTTTGAATAAGAATGTACGGATTATCATTCCTCAATTTAAAGAACAACGAGGTAATGAGTATAAAATGATTACGTTGTATGCTAAACAAGCACGCGGAATGATGACTCGTTTCATTATGGAGCATCAAATCGACAATCCTGAGTCTCTGAAGGATTTCAATCTTGCAGGATATTCATACAATGAATCGCTTTCTACAGAAGAAAAATGTGTATTCGTCAGATAAGACGAATACCCATTTCCTTTTGTTCTATCTGTTATGAACATACTGTTAATAAATAGAGAAAAACTGCGGACGAATAATAAGACCAATACGAAGCATGCTTTGGTACTTATTATAATCAAGCAAATATTCTCCATATCCATTATAGTATTGTAAGTATAAATATTGATTCTGATTCTTGAATAATTTATAGCTTACTCCCAGTTGAATATTTCCATTTAAATTAAAACCGCGACGCTTTACAAATACCATTCCCGCAGTAAAACGATCACTCCAGTTATAATTGGCTGAAACTTGAAATATACCACTGTAGTCTAAGATATCTTTATTTAATCCACCATCAACAATTGGCAACCAAAACTTTGCTTGTACATCCCAATAACGATTTAATTGCAACCCTGCATACATAGAAATCTTATTCCAACTTCGCGAAGCATCTCCATCTCGACCATTCGACTCGTGCTCTAATTGAAAGTATGAAAATCCGATTACTTTATCTTTGTGAATAATCATTCGACCTAAACCAATACCGGGATTAAAGTTCATGTCTTTCATTGGCATTGACTTTTCAAATACATTCCATATTACTTTCTGTGTATAGGTAAGGTATAAATAGGTATTAAATGGCAGTACACTTTTTGTCAATCGCTGACTAATACTGATTTGAAATTTTACGTTCGAATTTTCTTTCGTCGGCTTTGTGCCCAAAGGTGCTCCAACTAAGAAGTAATTATCTTTAAACAACGTGAAATAAGGCCGCTTATCCATTTCTCTACGTACACTATCCGGATTATAATACGCAGTTGTATCGCTAAAAGGAATTAATATATCTTTTAGGTTTGGAGGTGGCGACAGCTCTGTCTGATCTTTCGTTATAATCTCTTGGGCAGATATTAAATTTGAAACAATAAAAATAGATAATAATAAAGTAATAGCCTTTCGCATAAAAATCGGAGATTTATA
>CAMTPD010000297.1 GCA_947074265.1 uncultured Porphyromonadaceae bacterium | reverse complement strand
TCCTAGACTTGATCGTCCCTATAGGTAACTTCATAATCTTTGCAATCTCTTCATCGTCCAATATCTTGACATTTGTAACAGTATACACTGGAGACAAAAAGTCACCATATTGGTTACATTCGTTTATTATTGAATCAAAGATACCTTTTATATTGCAACCGATAGGAACGAGCACTACCATTTTAAAAAAATTTGTTGCGATCTTAAAGTCTTCCATTTCACAACCACTCTTCTTCAATGCATACTCAAACTCGTGCAATACGATATCTTCTTGATACTTCACAAGAGAATGCTTATCCTTTGTTTTTACCAATACAAAGAAACGTAACTTTTCGTTTTTTCCGCCAAGTCCGGTCGAAATAAATATCTGTTGTTCTTCAGACAACTCACTTTCTAGTGCAATTTTGCACTCTAGCAATGCCAATTGAGACCAATCGCGCAGCTCCTCATCCGGATTTTTGCTATAATCTTCAAGAATACGGTAAGCATGAGCATTGATAGAAGAAGCCAATGCCACCAAAGCTTTACGCTTATTATCGAGCGATTCTTCCAGATCTGCCAAAACCAATGCAGAAGAATTAATATCAATCTGAGCACGTTCACGCTTCAAAGACTCAGAGTATTTAAAATATTTCATCTGCTCTTCGACCGACACACTACGTTCCAAGACATGGAAATGCCCGTGGAGTCCGTTAAATGAGTTCTGGAACTGTTTAAATATATCGTCTTTATTTTTCATAAATAGCTTCATAATTGTATCGTTGTAAAGTGAAAACAGACGTAATAAGAAATAAGTTCGTAAAATACAGATTGATTTCGATTCTATACCGTTGTAGCTATGCAATTGTATAAAAACAAAAAGATACCCAAAAGAAGATGTATTAATTGTAACTTCTATAATATAAACTACCTTAATCACGAATGCGTCTGCCTTGTAAAATAACTTATTAAAAACTACCTTTACATTACTAAATAAAGGCTATGAGATTATCAGAACTAAAGACCGGCGAAAAGGCACTGATTGTAAAAGTTTTGGGGCGCGGAGGTTTCCGCAAACGCATCATTGAGATGGGATTCATTAAGGGGAAAACCGTAGAAGTAATTCTAAATGCTCCTCTCAAGGATCCGATCGAATACAAAGTAATGGACTATCACATTTCATTACGTAGACAAGACGCGGCCCTTATTGAGGTAATCAACCTTAGCGACATCAACGCAACAAACTCTTTTGCTTCAGCAACCGAAACGATACAACCCGACGACCATAGCCTTACCCAAACTCCGTCGGTCGATGAACTTCGTGAAATAGCCTTTCGCGAAGGTAAAACAATTAACGTAGCCCTTATCGGTAACCCCAATTGCGGTAAGACCTCTCTCTTTAACTTTGCATCCGGATCGCACGAACATGTGGGCAACTACAGTGGAGTCACCGTAGATGCCAAGCAAGCAACCTTTAAGCAAAACGGATACACCTTTAAGATTGTAGACCTTCCGGGCACCTATTCGCTTTCGGCCTATACACCGGAAGAGATTTATGTACGCAACTACTTGGCTACTGAACAACCAGATGTGGTTATCAACGTAGTAGACTCCTCAAACCTCGAACGCAATCTATACCTTACGTCGCAACTACTCGATATGGACGTACAAATGGTGATTGCTCTCAACATGTACGACGAACTCGAAAAAAGAGGTAGTAAGTTTGACCACACTACCCTTGCCGAGATGATCGGAACACCGATTGTTCCTACAGTAAGTAAAACAGGACGAGGCATTGAGGCTTTATTTAATCAGATTATCAAAGTATACGAGCACGAAGAACCTATCGTGCGACATATCCATATCAACTATGGCGAAGCTCTCGAGCAAGCAATTTCGAAGCTGAAACCAATCTTACGCAAAAACAAAAGCCTAGGTAAAAACCTATCGAAACGATACCTGGCAATCAAGCTACTCGAAAAAGATCCCGAAATAGAACAATTTGTATCTACATTTCCGAATGCAAAGGAGATTATCGAAACCCGCAATCAAATTGTAGACAAGATAGAACACCTGCTCAACGAAGACTCGGAAACGGCATTTACAGATGCCCGATACGGATTCATCTCGGGTGCTCTTCGCGAAACCTTTCAAGAGAACCAGATCGAGAAAGTATCCAATACACAGATTATTGATACGTTTGTAACGCACAAACTACTCGGCTTTCCTATCTTCATTCTATTCATGTGGCTCATGTTTGAGACTACATTCAAGCTTGGGGCTTATCCCGTAGAATGGATCGAATGGGCAGTAGATAGCTTTGGCGACCTCATTCGTACGCATATGCAAGAAGGGCCAGTCAAGGATTTGATCGTCAATGGTATCATTGGTGGTGTAGGCGGTGTCATTGTATTCCTTCCCAACATCCTTATACTTTATCTATTTATCTCGTTTATGGAAGACTCGGGCTACATGGCACGGGCTGCTTTCATCATGGATAAGATTATGCATAAAATGGGACTACACGGCAAGTCGTTCATTCCGTTAGTAATGGGATTTGGCTGTAATGTTCCTGCTATTATGGCATCGCGCACAATCGAGAGTCGCAACAGCCGCATGATAACAATGCTTGTAAACCCCTTGATGTCGTGTAGTGCCCGACTACCGGTTTACGTATTGCTTACCAGTGCTTTCTTTCCGAGACATGCCAGCCTGGTAATGCTGAGCTTGTATGCAACGGGAGTACTTTTGGCTGTTATCGCGGCAAAGATCTTTAAGAAATACTTGTTTGCACAAGAAGAAGTACCTTTCGTAATGGAACTTCCACCCTATCGTATGCCTACTATGCGTTCGATTCTTCACCACATGTGGGAAAAAGCACGCCAGTATTTACAAAAGATGGGTGGTGTAATCCTATTGGCATCCCTCATCATTTGGTTTATGGGATACTATCCGCAGCACAATGAATATACAGACAAGATCGATCAACGTATCGAACTATTGGAGCATGAGAAGCAATCTTCTCTCAACGCTGAAGTAATTGCTGCATCGATCGATTCACTCAATGTGGAGAAAAGCATCTTACAACAAAAGCATTCCTATATAGGAAAAGTAGGACAGTTTATCGAACCGGTACTTCGCCCACTTGGCTTCGACTGGAAGATCAGCGTTAGTCTTCTTTCCGGCATGGCTGCCAAAGAAGTTGTTGTAAGCACGCTGAGTGTTCTTTACACCGGACACACGGATGAAACAACATCATTGCAGCATCGCTTGCAAACCGAAAAACAAGACGACGGACTTCCGGCTTTTACTCAATTGACAGCACTTTGTCTGATGTTGTTTGTATTGATTTATTTCCCGTGCATTGCTACAGTTTCGGCCATCAAGCATGAATCAGGATCGTGGAAATGGGGAGCATTTGTTATGACCTATACCACCGTATTGGCATGGGTAGTGGCATTTGTGGTAAAAACGGTAGGAACTCTTATTTTATCACTATTCTAAAATATCTAC
>CAMTPD010000296.1 GCA_947074265.1 uncultured Porphyromonadaceae bacterium | reverse complement strand
CGCAGTGTTTCTTTTCCAACTGCATGATGTGTGGCAATGTAGTCGGTATCCAGTGTGCGTCGTTCATATCGCCGCGTTCACCACCATCTGTATCGCCTCGACGAAAGGCCCAGTCGGTATTCATGTTTAGCTCGGTTCGTGCTTGCTGCGTCTGGCATGAGATAAAACCTGACACACACAACACAGCAACACAAAGTTGCAATAGTTTTGTTTTAATCATTGATTTGTTAATATGGTATTAGTTTATAGTCAGTGTGATTTCGCCATTGGCAAGTCCGTCCGAAGCAGCTTTCAACACAACAGGTTTCCCGCTGTTATCCGGCTTCACGATTACTTGCAGTAATCCGCCAAATGCATTGCGGTATACTTGTTCTCCTTTGACAAATTGATCGGGCTCGTGACTTGAAGGGTGTCCGTTGCCTACTCCGAGTATCGTACCATTCTCAATCTCGAATACAACTTTATTAGATGCATCGGGAACCAATCGTTTCTTTGCATCGAGAACCTGTACCGTACAAACGGCCACATCGCGTCCGTCGTTGCAAAGCTCACTGCCGGTTTCGCTCATGATCTTTAACGCTGCCGGTTTTCCCGTTGTCTCGATTACTTGCGTATAACGTTTGCCGTCTTTCTTCCCTTTGGCTTCCAGTTTGCCGGGTGTATACTTCACGCGCCATGCAGGGATATCGTACTTCTCTACTTGTTTCTTTCCTAAACTTTTGCCATTCAAGAAAAGCTCTACGTCTTCAAGATTGGTATATACATGCACATCAACCGAGTCTGTTCCTATACCGTTCCAATGCGGAAGGATGTGTACAACAGGCTCATTAGTCCACCACGATTTGTAAAACCAATAGGCATCTTTCGGGAATCCGCAGTAATCAAGAATACCGAAGTGTGAAACCACACCCGGCCAGAAATGAATGGTCGATTCGCCTCCATAGTCGAAGCCGGTCCAAACAAACGCTCCCGCAACAAATTTTCGGTCATCAACGTAACGCATCCACTCTTGTGCTGTTGCGCCCCATCCCGGACGATCGCGATCATAGGCCTGATGAAATCCTTTTTCGGGCGATGTTTCGTAAATACCGCGTGTAGTTACCGTACTTCCTTCTTCGGTAAGAAGAATTGGCAAGTCTGGGAACTTCTTGTGCACGGCATCAACATCTCCGATGTGGTAATAGTTTGAACCTTGAATGTCGGCTTCGTAAGTAAATCCTTCGCCCCAGCTGCCATTCATCGCAGCTGTGCATAGACGTGTCGGATCCATCTTGTGTTGTATCTCTTTCATACGACGCAAAATCATGCGTCCTTTATCGTTTCCTTGTATCGCCGGCTCTTCATTGCCCATACACCAAGCTATAACCGACGGATTGTTACGGTCGCGCTTGATGATTTTACGCATCTGATCAAGCCCTTCGTCGGTACTGCTCAATACGCGCAATTCGTCTAGTACCAACATACCTAGGCTATCACAAGCTTCAAGTACGGATACCGTAGGCGGATTGTGCGATGCACGGTATGCGTTTACTCCATAGGTTTTTAATTGATCGATACGCCAGAAGTTGAGTCGATCAGGCACTGCCGCTCCCACTCCGGCGTGGTCTTGATGGCAGCACACGCCTTGTATTTGTACGCGTTTGCCGTTAAGAAAGAATCCGTTGTCGGCATCGAAGCGGATGGTTCGAATACCAAAGCGTGTTACGTACTCGTCTACTTTCTTTCCGTTTTGCCATACTTCTGTATAGAGTTTATACAAGTGTGGTTGATCTAAGTCCCAAAGCACGGGATTGTTTACCGTGAAGTCTCCGGTTGTTTCAATCGTTTCAAGGGCGGGAACAGATAGTGAAGACTGCATCGATGTAACCTCTTCGCCTTTGTTGTTTCGAATGGTTTGTACCAAACGGATATCTGCCGGCTTATCTGTATCATTCGTGATTTCGACCGCGGCATTTACGGTTGCTTTTTTCGCGTCCGCATCCACTGTCGACTGAACAAACGTGCCCCATTGCGGCACATATACAGGTGCGGTTTTGGTAAGCCACACGTTACGATAAATTCCCGCGCCTTCGTACGACCAAAGCTCCGAATGCGTTGCGTCGACACGTACGGTGATTACATTCTCTTGGTCTTTTCCGTAATTGAGACACTCGGTTACGTCGAACTGTGCAGGTGTGTAGCCACTGAGGTTACGCCCCAACAGAATACCATTTATCCAAACTTCTGCATCACGGAATATTCCTTCAAACTCGAGGTGATAACGGCTTCCTTTTTCTGCATTCATCTTGAAGGTTTTGCGATACCAACCGATGCTGTTTTCAGGAGTGCGTCCTCCGAGTTTACGGTATCCTTTTACTTTGAACTGATCTTGAGCATACTCGGCCAGCATTCCCCAGTCGTGTGGAAGTGAAATCTCTTCCCATTTACTGTCGTCGAAGTCTTGCGTATGCGGAACTGTTAGCCTTGATTCCTGATCGTCTTCGAGCATTGTCGATTCTTGCAAAAAAGCAATTTTGGAAAAAGATAACGCCCGTCCGTAGTTAAAGTCTTTTTCGGGAAGCGGATGTCCCTTTGCAAACTTCCAGTCGGCATTCATCAAAACCCGCTCTCGCTGGGCTTGTGCTTGCACGACCGTAGCCACACAAGCCAGAAATAACATTATTCGTTTCATGGATACGTATTGATTAGTTTATTGTTTCATTGTTTTTTACGAGCAAAAAGTCGTCGAGTAAAAATGTTCCGTCTCCCTTTTTAGTGATCACAACATAGTAGTCGTCGGCATTGCCTGTGGTAAAGTCTTTTTCGAATTTACCGGCTCCGTCGAGTGGCATTGCAAAGAGTTCGTCGCCGGTCTTGGCACTTCGTACCGATACTCCATATACGTTGTCTTTTGACGCTTGATAAGTAAATGCCAAGTGATAGCGGTGATTGGAATCGAAACAAATGATGGCAGGTGATGTACGATAGACTTCGCCGTTGCCTTCGCGCCATGTTTTGAGCGACCAGTTGCCTAATAATACGTCGTTGGTATAGCCTTCATTTCTATTTGAAAGATGGGTAGTGTACGAACTTGGCTTCGCGGCGGTAAAAGGTCCCCACCCTTCGTCGACATTCTCAAAGTCTTCGAAATAGATTCCTTCGCCTATATGCGGATTGTGCTTTGTTGCCACCAAACGAACATCGTCAAACTCCACGGTAGAGGTGTCATTGTCTGCTTTGAAAGTAAGCGTTAATTGCTCGTTTCCTTTTGCTACAAAGGGAATCATCATACGATGGTAACGCGTATTGTATTTGTCGGTATTATCGGTGTAGTTCTTTGTAAGACTTTCAGTTATGGAGGTTTCTTTTCCTCCAACAGCTAGCGTTGCTTTGCCCGATCCGTTAACTTGTACCCAAACCGACGCAATGTAAGATGTTCCTTTCTCGGTTGGTATTTGTTGGGATAATGTACCGTTTGTAAGGGTTGCGATGCTTTGTCCGTAAGATGTCTTTACAGGTTGTACATCACCGG
>CAMTPD010000295.1 GCA_947074265.1 uncultured Porphyromonadaceae bacterium | reverse complement strand
CACCGAATGCATACGTCGGCATCTCCAAACGATACCTGGGGTAAGTCATTGCACGTAAGGTCGTGCTTTATGATACGAGTAGGATTAAATCCTTTTGCGATGTTTTCAACAACTTGTAGTGAAGTGTGCGTAGGCGAGAAATAAATGAGAGGTATAAAAAGAAGTGGATGCTTGTCGTGCCCAATAGTTTTTGTATCTTGTATGTGATTTAGAATAACCTTATTAACGAATGAAAAACACTGCATTAGATTTGAAAGTGATTCGACTGAGAATTGCTAAAAAAGAGTATCTCTCCGATGCGCTCAAGCGTCATGGTTTTGTGGCATTGCCTTCCAATGCGATTATCAACAAACGACTTCCCGGACTGGGGGCCACGTATTGCGAACTTACGGCTCCGCGTCATTCCATCATTATCGAACCCAATGTGCCCGTTATTGTGGGCAAAGCGTTGAAGCACCCCGAGGCTTTTGGTGTGTACAAAGGGGTTACGACCAAGCAAATTCAAGCGTATCTGAAAAGTGATGTGCTCCACAAGAAGATTCTGACTACGCCAGAGAGTTTTGAGCGGGTCAAGGCTGCGGCTTCTAAAGCAGATGTGAGTTTGCATCGAGATTACTTTATGCTGATCGACGAATGTGAGAAGTTGGTACAGGATATCAATTACCGTGATTCCATCGCATTACCCATCGACGACTTTTTTAAGTTTGATCAAAAAGCATTGGTATCGGCAACTCCGCTGTATGCGGTGGATAAGCGATTTGCTCATCAGGGGTTTCGAGTGGTAACGGTGGAGCCCGACTATGAATATTGTAAAGCGGTGGATGTGATCACGACAAACAACGTGGCGGAAACGTATTACGAGTTGATTTCTGAATTGAACACCCGGCGAAAGGGCAGGGGAACGGTTTGTGTGTTTATCAACTCGATTGCAACGATCGATTCGATTTGCTACCGCGATAGTGCATGGGGAAGTGATACGGCTACGTTTTGCAGTCGCGAAGGTTTCGATAAACTGATCTACAAGAAAGATCGAAATTATTATGATACGGTTGAGGCGGAACACATCAAGCGGTACAATTTCTTTACGTCGCGTTTTTATTCGGCAGTGGATATCGACTTGCGCACCAAGCCCGATGTGATTGTGATTTCGAATGTGCGCACCCTCGAACAGAGCATTATTGATCCTGCTACCGAAGCCGTGCAGATATACGGTCGCTTTCGTAACGGAGTGCGCAGCTTTACCCACATTGTTTCGCTCAATCCGGATATGCAAGTGAGTTCGGGCGAAGAGGTTTGCAAGGAAATTCATGCATCCGAAAAGCTGCTTTCATCGTGGAAAGAGCAACACGAGCGGGCGGTAAATTCGGGCGAAAAGGAGATGTGGCTGGAAGCCATCGCGGGAACTTCGTTTTGGGATGTTTGTAATGCCGATGGAGAACTGGATCCGCTCAAACTGGCCAATCGAATGTATAAGGAGCAGGTGAAGAGTTTATATACCGAGCGCGACAAATTGCTTGCAGCTTATGAGGAAGTACCGTTTTTTGACGTGACCGATTCGCACAGGGAGTTTCTCATTGCCGACGACGACCGAGTGCTTGCGTTGAGTAGAGGCGTACGCGAGGTGATGGCGCGTAATTTACTAGAGAGGTTGAATAGATTACACGATTTGATGAACCAGAATCCTGCTAAACAAAAATCCGTGATGCACCAAATTAGAAGCATTACCGGTTCGCCTTGGGCAGAACTCCTCTATCGTTGCTACCTCGAAAAAGGTCTCGAATGGACGTTAAAATGTAAAGGGAGAATGCAACAAATGGAGCGCGGGTTGGAATCTTCGGGTAGTATTGCCCGAAAAGGAGATGTGGCTATTTGCAACCGAATATATAAGTTGTTTGAAGTTGGGAAGGAATATGAATATGGAGAAGTGGAGAAGGCGCTGAAAAAAGTATATGCGAAAAATGACTTGTCTACCAATCGATTTCTGCTCATCAATGACCTGAGACGCTACTTCAAATTGACTTCTAGAAGTGTACGTGGCAAACGTTTTTATCGACTCGATTCAAAGAGATAGCTTGTTTTGTAAGTGTCTGATTATTAGTGGGTGTTTTGTTTTTGATACTAAAAATAGGCATGTTTGTGTTGGGTTAAAGCGTTGAGTAATAGTGTTGTATGTTGTTTGTGTGCAAAAAAGGCAAAAAAGTTTTCAATAAGGAATTTTGATGTCTGTACGGCGAATATTTCGTAAGTGTTTGTTTACTAGGTGTGTGCTAGTAGTGCTGCCGCCCATTATATTGTAGAAAAAAACAGAGTTCAGTGTAACACTTAAATTGCTTGACGAAGTTATAAAAAGCGCGTCGTAGCGAGGAGGTATCCTTACTACGACGCGTTTCTATTTTGTATGTGGAGGTTTATTTCCAGATAAGTCCGTCTTGGCGGATGTGCCATACGTTGTTTGCGCCGCCGTTGTATGTAACTTCATACATTGAGCTGGTGTTTTGCAACGATACGTTTGCCAATTCATTTGCAGGGAAGATTTCCGATGCTTTTAGTTCGGCCAATGTAGTTGCATAGTTGCCTGTTGCTTTTTTGTATTGTGACTGGCGGTAGTACATGCGACGCAGTTTCCATTTGATCTCTTCTTGTGAGTTAAGATTAAAGGTAACGTCGCCTTTACCTGCAACAACGTCGGTCAGTTGTACGAATCCCCATTTTTCAGGGCAGTGCATGTTTACTTCACCTGTAGGTGACCATACCCAGTTATCTTCGTTGATTCCTTCTTTGCCCGGACGTGGAGCTTTTACATATTTCCCGTTTTCGATGGTGTGATTCCATTGTACACGCGAGAAGTTTACACGCATTTGTTCGCCGTTGATTGGTAGCGGATTGCCTTTGCGTGTTTCGTTGATGCTTTCCCAAGAGAAGAATACCTCTACAGTCCACTTTTGATCGGTATCGTTCGGATTGTTTAGTGTTCCGTATACTTTTACGGCCGACTGCATGTCCATGAAGTTCCAACCATTCATGTAGAAGTTGCCTTGATCGCGATAAGGTTGTTGCAAGAACAAGTCCCACTCGGTACCCAATGCGTTCATTTCAAACTCGAGGTAGTTGTGTGTATCTGCCGTAGGATCGATAAAGATCTCGAAGTCGTTGTCGTGGTAGATTACCGATTCACGCTTGGTAAGTGTACCCCATACGTGTGGTTCTTCCATTTCAGCTGCAAAATACATCCCTTTCTCGTCCCAAGCCATTTTGGCACGTGTGCGATATTTAGGCTTCGGTTGTATGTCGCCTTCGATATCTACAAAGTCGTTTGTCCATGGAATGTTGTCCCATTCTGCCGAAGTCATATTGCCATCGATAGTAATTGGAGATGCAGCTTTATAGCATACATATGTTTCGGGATGAAACCATGCAGAGTCTGTAAAGTTTACATCAGCAGCAGGTGCTTGAGGTGTTGTGGTATTACCGGTGCAAGAAACAAGTGCTGTTGCAACGGCAGCCAGAGAAAGTGTC
>CAMTPD010000294.1 GCA_947074265.1 uncultured Porphyromonadaceae bacterium | reverse complement strand
GGGTGGCATTGTAAACCCTGTGTGTTCGACAGCAGTAGCACCGGATAGTACAATGAGCCGTTTCACATTGATGGCAACACATACCAAAGAACGACTTGATTACGCGATGGAGAAAATCCAGAAGTGCTTCAAGCAACTAAACATTATCTAAGCAAGAATTTTAATTGAACTATAGATAATTTGCGAAATGAAAGCCGAGAGGCTTTTGCTTCGCTTTTTTTTATCCCTACCCTATCTCCAATAGATCGTCGGAAATCTTCCCCTTAGTGTAAAAAACGCTTCAAGACACACCCCATTAGTATCTATTGAAGAAACGCTATAAAACAGGCAAAACAAGCCTTATTTCGCTCGTTTGCGCAAAAAACTAACAACACTTCAGCTTACACATTTCCACTCTATATAGGCCTTAGATTACACACACATACCATTGTCTATAAAGCCAATCGAAAGCACCTTTCAAAAAGAAACAAACAAAGTAAAAAGCCTCACTATTTGAAAACGACCAACTCCTGCTGCGTAGTCTCGGCCCATTTTGCCGCACCATGAGACACCTACAACCTCACGATATCAAAACAACAGTAAAAAGTTTTCGCAATGACGCGCGATCTTTTTAGTGAAAACAATTTTCAGTCTCCACGAAGAGTAAAAATAGTATTCACGGAGACTTTTTACACTCTTCGTGAAGAAAGTAAACGCTCCTCGCAGAAACGTTATTTAGTCTCTTCGAGAACCAAGTAAGCTTAAAAAAAGAAGCAAACGACCTTTTTGAACAAACCTTACTAGCTTTTATCCGAAACCTAACATACTTTTTGCTTCAAAAAAGAGTAAAATGCAAAAAAACGCCATATATCCCCGTTGAAAACGGCTTTTTCTGAACGTCAAAAAACAGCAGAATCGACACATCTGTGCGATAAAACGCCCCCCAAAATACCTTCTAGAACTGATTTGAAGTTTTCGACAAAGTCGCCTACAACAGACTTCGTGTATATTTCCTCTAATACACTGCTATAAAAAAACAGAGACCTCTTCGAAAAGAGGCCTCTGTCAAGTGTGTGTGTGGTTTATCTAAATGTTGCTATGTTATATCAAAGTTCGGTTGGTAAGTATTGGCTCCAGCTTTCGTTTTGCTCTACACCCATACCACTGTTGATCTCTTTGTTTGGAATTGGGAATACAAACTTCTCAGAGTCTAACAACTGTGTTCCGTTCGAAACTTTCATATCCAAACCAAGACGACGTGCGTCGAACAAACGGTGTCCTTCTTGATACAACTCACGACGACGCTCATCGATGATGAAAGCTAAAAGTTCGTCTTTTGTTGCAGGCAAGTCGCTCACCTCTTCGATAGCAGGATTACGTTTTGCAACCACTAGCAATGCTTCTTGTGCTGCGGCGATATCACCTTTGGCAAGTTTAGCTTCAGCCAAGATCAAATACATCTCAGGCAAACGGAATACAGGAATATTCGATACCGCTGCATTGTTTGGCAATCCTTTGTATTTACCACCGGTTGTTTTTACCAACGGAAGACGGATGTCTTCTACCACAACTTTCTTATCATCTACTTTAATCGTATCTGTATAATAAAGCTTGCTTAGTTCGCTTGAATAGCTAACACCGTAGTTTGACCAAAGCGTATTCAATGAGTTTGCACTCAAGTTGTCGTTTGCTGCTTTACCAACAACAAAAATATCTTCGCTGTTGATATCTGTCGCGTCAAACAATGCTGCGTATTTAGCTGCATCGTAAATCAATGCACCTTCTTTAAGATCTATTGATTTTTGTGCTGCCGAAACTGCTTGATCATAGTTTTCCATGTATAGGTTTACACGTGCAGCCAAAGCTTCTACAGCTGCGCTCGACATGTAAAATCCATTTGGCGATTCTACACCATTTTGAGCATAACATTCGCGCGCTTTAGTAATGTTGTCGAGAACGAAATCGTAAGTCTCTTGAAGAGAAGCACGGCTTACTTTCTCAAAAGGTTTGATTGGTTCGTTTACCAACACAAGACCTTTTGTATTTGCGTTTGCACTGTTGTAAGGAAGTGCATATACGTTTGCCATCATAAAGGTAGCATAAGCTTTCAAGCCGTATGCTTGTCCTAGCTGAGAATAAACTTCTGCTTTATCTGCATCAGACACCGCACCGAAATCGCCAGCCAAGATCTTATTACCTGCCAAGATTGCACGTGTACTAAAGTCTACGATCTTATATCCGGTTTCCCACATATCGGAAAGATATGCGTTGTTTTCGTTGATTGCGAAATTGAAGATGTTGTAAAAGTGTGAAGTCTTTCCGCTATGGTTCGAGTTGTCTGAAGCAACATCTCCGGTAGCGACCAAGTTACGACCTACAAACTGGCTTCTACCCATCTGATAATAAATACCATTAAGAGCCGATGCAAGTTCTGCCGCCGAAGTGATTGCCTTATCGGTATCTACTTGCTGATGCGGGTCGTTGTCGAGGAAATCGCTTCCACATGAAGTGAAGCCAGCCGACAAAGCCAAAGCTAAGATTGAATATCCAATATATTTTTTCATGTTGTTATCGTTTTGCAAGTGTTGTAATGAAACCCGGCAAAGACTTTCGACTTTACCGGATTGTATTTTATAGCAAATTAAAAGCCGATGTTTACACCAAACATTACGTTTGTAGGAACAGGGTACGACCAAGATTGAATACCTGTAGCATCTGTTTCAGGGTCGAATCCGATGTAATCTTTTGCTGCAACTGTAAACAAGTTGTCTGCACTTACATAAAAGCGAACGTTGCTCATTTTTGCTTTCGATGCAATTGCGCGTGGCAATGTGTATCCTAGCATGATTGTTTTAAGACGAAGGTATGAACCATCCATCAAGAAACGTGAAGAGTGTTCGTTTGCTTGCGAGCGATCTCCAAATACAAAAGCAGGAACATCTGTATAAGGATTCTCTGCAGTCCATGCATTTTCGTATACATAGTTTGATACCGGACCATATTTGTAGTGACCTACTTGCATGTCGTAGTTGAAACCTGAGTTGTATACTTTTCCACCAATCTTGTACGAGAAGTCAAGGTTCAAATCAAAACCTTTGTAAGAAACGCTTGTACCTACACCACCAAATAGTTTTGGATCTGCTTTACCAACGATACGTTGACCAGCCTCGTTGTAGTTGTAAGTTGTCTCTTTACCTTCAGTACCTTTGTACCACATTGCTTTACCGTTTGTAGGGTCTACACCTGCATATTCTTTCATGTAGAATGTGTTGTATGCTTCACCTGCTTTGCGGATTGTAGTTGTACCTTCGATTGGTTTTTCTGTGCTTAGCTTCACAATCTCATTTTTGTTGTGAGATAAGTTAAGTTTCATTGTCCAGTTCCAATCTTTCGTTTGAATAAGGGTTGTGTTGATAAACGCTTCGATACCTGTATTCTTCATTTCACCTACGTTCATCGGCTTTGTTGCGATATTACCTGTTTGTGATAGTTGATCGTAGATGATCATATTTTTGTTACGTGCGTCGTAGAATTCTACATCTTAGG
>CAMTPD010000293.1 GCA_947074265.1 uncultured Porphyromonadaceae bacterium | reverse complement strand
GTTATGGCAGACCACAACAAGGCGGTTATGGCAGACCACAACAAGGCGGTTATGGCAGACCACAACAAGGCGGTTATGGTAGACCACAACAAGGTGGTAATCGTCCAATGCAACGCAGAAGTGATGATTATAATCCAAATGCAAAATACAGCTTCCAGAAGCAATTAAAATACAAAGAGGTTTTGGCTGATCCAAATGAGCCAATTCGTTTGAATAAATTTTTAGCTAATGCAGGAGTATGCTCTCGTCGTGAGGCTGATGAATATATTCAAGCTGGTGTTGTTAAGGTGAATGATCAAGTTGTAACAGAATTAGGTACTAAGATCACAAGAGCAGACAATGTTACGTTCCATGATCAGGCGGTAAGCATCGAAAGTAAGGTGTATATCGTACTTAATAAGCCTAAGAACTGTGTAACTACTTCTGATGATCCACAAGAACGTCTTACTGTAATGGATCTTGTAAAGAACGCTTGTCGTGAGAGAATCTACCCAGTAGGTCGTCTTGATAGAAATACAACAGGTGTATTGCTATTGACAAATGACGGAGACTTAGCTTCTAAGTTAACACACCCATCATACAAGAAGAAAAAAATCTATCACGTATGGTTGGACAAACCGGTAGCAATCGAAGATATGGAGAAGATTGCAAATGGTATAGAGCTAGAAGATGGTGAAATTCACGCTGATGCAATCAGTTACGCAACAGAAGATGACAAATCTCAAGTTGGTATCGAAATTCACTCAGGTCGTAACCGTATTGTACGTCGTATTTTTGAAACACTAGGTTACCGTGTTACAAAACTAGACCGTGTTTATTTCGCTGGTCTTACTAAGAAAAACCTTAGCCGTGGCAAATGGCGTTTCTTAACTGAAAAAGAAGTAAACATGCTTCGCATGGGAGCATTTGAATAATAAATAGATTTAGCCGGTTTCAAAAGCCGGCTAAGTTTTTTCATTAACCATGAATTTAATTTAGAAATAATGGAAACAATTAGTAGAACTAAAATCGTAGACGCGGTTAAAAACCCGGCTATTGGTACCAAAGTCAATGTAAAAGGATGGGTGAGAACCCGTAGAGGAAACAAGCATGTTAGTTTTGTTGCTTTAAATGATGGTTCTACAATTCATAATATTCAAGTTGTGATTGATATGACTCGCTTCAGTGAAGAAGAGTTGAAACCAATTACAACAGGATCTTGTATCAATGTAAACGGTCTTCTTGTCGAGTCACAAGGTAAAGGTCAGACTGCCGAGATACAAGCTGAAGAAATTGAAATCTACGGAACTGCAGATCCTACGACTTATCCATTGCAGAAAAAAGGTCACACATTAGAGTTCTTACGTGAAATCGCACACCTTCGTCCGCGTACCAACACTTTTGGCGCAGTATTGAGAATTCGTCATGCTATGGCATTCGCAATTCACAACTACTTCAACCAAAAAGGGTTCTTCTATCTACATACACCGATCATTACAGCATCGGATGCAGAAGGAGCAGGTCAAATGTTTCAAGTTACTACATTAGATCTTGAAAATCCACCGCGCACAGAAGAAGGTAAAGTTGATTATTCACAAGACTTCTTTGGTAAGCATTCAAATCTTACGGTATCAGGACAATTGGAAGGAGAACTTGGAGCTATGGCTTTAGGTGCTATCTACACATTTGGTCCTACATTCCGTGCAGAAAACTCAAATACACCTCGTCACCTTGCAGAATTCTGGATGGTAGAGCCAGAGGTTGCCTTCAACGAGATCAAAGAAAACATGGATCTTGCAGAAGACTTTTTGAAGTATTTGATTCAATATGCATTGGACAACTGTAAGGATGATCTTGAATTCCTTTGCAAAATGTGGGATAATGAATTGATCGATCGTTTGAACTTTGTAGTAGCAAACGACTTTGTTCGTCTTCCATATACAGAGGGTATTGAGATTCTTGAAAAGAGTGGTCACAAGTTTGAATTCCCAGTTGAATGGGGTGTGGATCTACAGTCAGAGCACGAGCGCTACTTAGTAGAGAATCACTTCAAGAAGCCGGTAATCCTAACTGATTATCCTAAAGATATCAAGGCTTTCTATATGAAACTTAACGAGGATGGTAAAACGGTACGTGCAATGGACGTATTGTTCCCAAAAATCGGTGAAATCATTGGCGGTTCTCAGCGTGAAGAAAACTACGACAAGCTAGCTGCTCGTATCGAAGAAATGGGTATCCCAATGAAAGATATGTGGTGGTACCTTGATACACGTCGTTTCGGAACAGCACCACACTCAGGTTTTGGTCTAGGTTTCGAACGTTTGTTGTTGTTTGTAACAGGTATGGCGAATATTCGTGATGTGATACCTTTTGCGAGAACTCCTAAAAATGCTGAATTCTAATTCAACAATATGCTAAAACAAAAAAGCTTTCATCGAGAGATGAAAGCTTTTTTTGTATTGTTATGGATCAACGTGTGATTAGATTGATAAAATACGAAGTGTATTTAGTAAATCACGATTGATCGGTTTATCATTTTTGATTGCTTTTGCGAAAGGAACATATACAATCTGATCGTTGTGGATACCGATCATTACGTTGCGTTGGTCATCTAGAAGAGCATCAACTGCAGCTGCACCCATTCTACTTGCTAAGATTCTATCTTGAGCAGTAGGAGAACCTCCACGTTGGATATGTCCAAGAATAGTTACACGAACGTCAAACTGAGGATATTCATTCTTTACACGTTCAGCTACACCCATTGCACCTCCGGTAATGTCACTTTCGGCAACCAAAACAATGCTACTATTTTTCGATTTACGGAAACCATTCTCGATTGTTTCGGCAAGTTGGTCTTTCTCAACTGCGATTTCCGGGATAATTGCAGCCTCTGCTCCTGAAGCCAAAGCTCCGTTAAGGGCAAGGAAGCCGGCATCACGCCCCATCACTTCGATAAAGAACAAGCGCTCATGAGAAGAAGCTGTGTCGCGAATCTTATCGACTGCTTCTACAATTGTATTAAGTGCTGTATCGTATCCGATTGTAACGTCTGTGCCAAACAAGTCGTTGTCGATGGTGCCAGGTAATCCGACAATAGGGAAGTTATGCTCTTGCGCAAAGATGCGAGCACCGGTAAGCGTACCGTCTCCACCAATTACGACCAATGCGTCGATACCTTCTTTTTGTAAAGTTTCAAAAGCCAACTGGCGTCCTTCCGGAGTCATGAATTCTTTACAACGAGCAGTTTTAAGAATCGTACCACCTTGTTGGATGATATTACTTACGTTTTGCGTTTTAAAAGGAATGATTTCTCCGGAAATTAAACCGCGATAACCGCGATAAATACCTTTTACTTCCATTCCGTTATAGATCGCTGATCTTGTTACTGCACGGATGGCAGCATTCATACCGGGAGCATCGCCACCCGAAGTCAAGAGACCAATGCATTTGATATTAGACATAGCCTTATTGATATTGGTTGTTTGTTACAAATGTAAGAATTATTCGATTAGATTGATTCGAGTCAAATGTAATCTTCATAAAGAATTAATATGATT
>CAMTPD010000292.1 GCA_947074265.1 uncultured Porphyromonadaceae bacterium | reverse complement strand
TGTCTATGCAAAATATTGAGATGAAACAGTTAAAGGATGAAACTCCTATGACTGAAGCGATATGTTCACTTAGCAAAGAGCTAGAGGAATACTTGAAAAAATAAATAGACAATTTCTAAATTTAAAAATATACCGCACTGCTTTATACGGAGATTTCTGTATGATGTAGTGCTTTTTTTGTACCTATAAATTAAAAATAACTACTAAAAATGGCAATGAGTATTATCATATCGGTAATCGCCTTCATTGTGGGTGGTATACTCACGTGGCTAGGCACACGCTTTGTCTTCAAATCGCGATTTGAAGGCATAATACGAGAAGCCGAGAAGGAAGCCGAAGTTATTAAGAAGAATAAACTACTCGAAGTAAAGGAGAAGTTTTTACAACTTAAGTCGGATCTGGAAAAACAAGTTTCTTCTCGAAATCAAAAATTACAGTCGCAAGAGAATAAGTTGAAACAACGCGAAATGTCGTTGAATCAAAAACTTGACGATGTACAGCGTAAACGTGGAGATTTAGATCTTCAAAAAGAAAATCTCGACAATCAATTAGATCAAGTTGAAAAGAAAAAACAAGATCTTGAAAAGTTGCACAAACAAGGGCTTGAAACCCTAGAGCAGCTATCAGGTCTTTCTGCTGAAGAAGCAAAAGAGAAATTGGTAGAATCATTGAAAGACGAAGCTAAAACACAAGCTGCATCTTATATCAATGAAATTATCGAAGAATCGAAAATGACGGCAAATAAAGAGGCGAAGAAGATTGTAGTTCAATCAATTCAGCGCGTTGCCACAGAAACTGCAATTGAAAACTCAATTACAGTGTTTCATATTGAATCTGACGAGATCAAAGGTCGTATCATTGGTCGTGAAGGTCGTAACATCAGAGCTCTTGAAGCAGCTACCGGTGTTGAGATCGTTGTAGATGATACTCCGGAGGCTATCGTTCTTTCAGCATTTGACCCTGTGCGTCGTGAGGTTGCTCGTTTGGCTCTTCACCAACTTGTACAAGATGGTCGTATTCACCCTGCCCGTATCGAAGAAGTTGTTTCGAAGGTGCGTAAGCAAGTGGAAGAGGAGATTATTGAAACAGGTAAGCGTACGGTAATCGATTTAGGTATCCACGGTTTACACCCGGAACTTATTCGCTTAGTTGGTAAAATGAAATACCGCTCTTCTTATGGTCAGAACCTATTGCAACACTCTCGCGAAACAGCAAACTTGTGTGCAGTTATGGCTTCTGAGCTTGGTCTAAATCCGAAGAAAGCAAAACGTGCAGGTCTTTTACACGATATTGGTAAGGTGCCTGATGATGAGCCGGAATTGCCACACGCAGTGCTTGGTATGAAGCTGGCTGAGAAATACAAAGAGAAATCAGATATTTGCAATGCAATTGGTGCTCACCACGATGAGGTAGAGATGACAAGTTTACTTGCGCCTATTGTACAGGTTTGTGATGCAATTTCGGGTGCGCGCCCAGGTGCTCGTCGTGAGATTGTAGAAGCATACATCAAACGTTTGAATGATCTTGAGCAATTGGCTCTTTCATACCCGGGAGTAGTAAAAACATATGCTATTCAAGCTGGTCGTGAATTGCGCGTGATTGTAGGAGCTGATAAGATTGACGACAAAGACACAGAAAACTTGTCTGCCGAAATCGCTAAACGTATTCAGGATGAAATGACTTATCCGGGTCAGGTTAAGATTACAGTAATTCGTGAAACAAGAGCAGTTAGCTTTGCGAAGTAATAGATTACAGAGCATAAAACGAACACATTAAATAGGAAGTCGCTTTGCGTTATCGCAGAGCGACTTTTTTTTATGCTCTTATTCGTAAATGAAGCAGGGGGAAAAAGAACCCCCGCTATGTTCTGTGTAAATCGAACGTAGCGGGGGATAATTTGTAAAGTCCTTTTTATTGGATTTGATTATTGTACACCTTGTGTAGTTGCTGTTTTGTCAATTTTCTTAACAAGACCTTGAAGTACATTGCCTGGGCCTACTTCTGTAAAGTTGTCTGCTCCGTCGGCAATCATATTTAAAACAGATTGAGTCCATCTTACAGGAGCTGTAAGTTGAGCTACTAGGTTTTCTTTGATTACTTCAGGTTGAGTTTCCGGTTTTGCATTTACATTTTGGTAAATAGGGCAAACAGGGGCAGTGAAAGCTGTAGCATTGATTGCTTCAGCAAGCTCGGCACGTGCAGGTTCCATTACAGGAGAGTGGAATGCTCCACCTACTTTTAGCTTAAGAGCACGTTTTGCTCCCGCTGCAAGAAGTAGTTCGCAAGCTTTGTCGATACCTTCTTCTGTACCAGAGATCACGATTTGTCCCGGGCAGTTGTAGTTTGCAGGAACTACGATAGTATCATTGATTGAAGCACAGATTTCTTCTACTTTATCATCAGCAAGACCCAGTACAGCTGCCATGGTAGAAGGAGTTGCTTCGCATGCTTTTTGCATTGCCATAGCACGTTTTGCAACAAGCTTTAGTCCGTCTTCAAAAGAAAGAGCACCTGCAGCAACAAGAGCAGAGAATTCACCCAATGAGTGACCTGCTACCATATCTGGATTGAAGTTTTCTCCAAGAGTTTTGGCAAGGATTACAGAGTGAAGGAAGATTGCAGGTTGAGTAACCTTTGTTTGACGAAGATCTTCGTCGGTACCGGCAAACATAAGATCTGTAATGCGGAAGCCTAGAATTTCATTAGCTTTTTCAAATAATTCTTTTGCGATTGCAGAGTTTTCATATAGGTCTTTGCCCATTCCTACGAACTGAGCTCCCTGGCCTGGAAATACAAATGCTTTCATTCTTATCTATTTAAGTTTGATATTGTCCCGTTAAAAAGGGTTGACTTTAAAAATAATTATAGAGGACGAAGATATATCATTTTGATCGAATAGAAAAAATATGGAAGCTGAAAATTGCACAAACCCAGCATATCTGTGAATTTCACAATCGCAGACTAGGGATTGTTGTAGTGGATAACATAGTTTTACTTATTAATTCTTGTCTACTTTAGCCTTCTTGTTTTAGAATGATAAATAAGTTAATAATTTAATAATGGATTTATAGTCTTGTTTATCAGGGTTGTTTAGATTAAACTTCTCTAATGTTATGAATAAAACGGGATGTTTGTATTCAAAATTCAATACAAATACTATCTTTGCGTGTAGTCAATGAAAATTATTAATACTTAAAAATTGAAATATTATGAATCAGTTGCTATTCCTTGGAAACCTAGGTACCGGTGAAATCATTATCATTGCATTGGTAGTCCTTTTATTATTTGGAGGTAAGAAAATTCCTGAATTAATGAGAGGGTTAGGCAAAGGTGTGAAGAACTTCAAAGATGGAGTAAAAGGTATCGAAGACGAAATTAACATTAACGACACAGATAAGAAATAAGAAAAGTAAAGTCCATGCAAGTAGAAGAAATGTCATTCTGGGATCACCTGGAAGAACTTCGATGGACTATCTTTCGTGATATTATTTCAGATTTTCCACTATTTTCCATCATCAACATTCCATATAAACTCAGA
>CAMTPD010000291.1 GCA_947074265.1 uncultured Porphyromonadaceae bacterium | reverse complement strand
TACTTTTTGCTCCCAAGGTTTTTTACCTTCGAAGAATTCAACATTGTATTTCTCTGCATAAGGAGCTACAATATCTTCACCGGAACTGCGCAACTCTAACAGATAATCTATTTTGTCTCCTTTGATACCATCCGGATCATACACATATCCATCCGGTCCTGAGATGGTAACTACTTTAGCTCCCAATTCAGTAGCCTTAATGGCTGCACCCCAAGCTACATTTCCAAATCCGGAAATGGCAACAGTTTTGCCATGCAGACTCATGCCTTGAGCTTTGAGCATCTCATCTACAAAATAAAGACCTCCAAAACCGGTAGCTTCGGGACGAATGCGAGAACCACCATAATCAAGACCTTTTCCGGTAAATGTTCCGGTGTTTTCGCGAGCAAGCTTCTTGTACATTCCATATAGATAGCCAATCTCACGAGCACCAACACCGATATCTCCTGCGGGAACATCCGTATCGGGACCAATGTTACGCCACAATTCGAGCATGAATGCTTGGCAGAAGCGCATGATTTCACCGTTTGATTTTCCACGAACACTAAAATCGGAACCACCTTTTGCTCCACCCATTGGTAAAGTTGTAAGTGCGTTTTTGAAAGTTTGTTCAAATCCTAAAAACTTAAGAATGGAAAGATTTACCGAAGCGTGAAAACGCAAACCTCCTTTGTATGGACCAATTGCGTTGTTAAATTGCACACGATAACCCAAGTTTACCTGAATGTCGCCTTTGTCATCTACCCAAGGAACTCTAAAGGTTAGAATTCTGTCGGGTTCAACTAAGCGTTCTATGATTCGAGCTTTTTCAAACTCCGGATGTTGATTGTATACGTCTTCGATAGAAAGTAAAACTTCTTTTACTGCCTGAAGATACTCATGTTCGCCAGGGTGTTTAGCTTCTAGCGATGCTATAATTTGTTCGGTTTTCATAACTAGCTGTTTTACTTAGTTATTGTGATTCATCATATTTATAAATACCATTTGTTTTTTATATAAAACAAACGAACGGGGGCAAATGTATTCATTAAAACGAATAAACAAACTTTTTTATATACTTTTGAGAATAAAATTTTATCATTTGTCTATGAGTACCATTCCGAATATAAAGAATTTGGTTTTTAAGGACACATCTTTTGCTACCTTAATGCGGCGTCGAGTTTACAATGTGTTACTAATTGCCACAAAATACGATGCATTTATGCTTGAAGACGACGGGCGTGTCGACGAGCAAATTTTTAACGAATATACTTCGCTTAACCTACGTTATCCTCCACGATTTACACAAGTTACCACACAACAAGAAGCAATGGAAGAGCTTAGTTTTGGTAATTTTGAATTGATCATTTGTATGCCCAATATGGACAACAGCGACACGTTTGCTGCAGCCAAGCATATCAAAGAGCATTTTCCACACATTCCTATTGTTGTGCTCACTCCGTTTTCGAAAGAAGTATCCAAGCGAGTGGCGCAAGAAGACCTGAGTGCAATTGATTATGTATTTAGTTGGTTGGGAAATACCGAACTCCTTTTGGGTATTATCAAGTTGATAGAAGATAAGATGAACGTAGAGGCCGATGTCAGTTCGGTGGGCGTACAGGTAATTCTTCTAGTAGAAGATTCTGTGCGTTTTTACTCCTCTGCGCTACCACTTATATATCGGTATGTACTAGAGCAATCGAAAGAATTTTCAAAGGAAGCTTTGAATGAACACAATCAAATGCTTCGTATGCGTGGACGTCCTAAGGTGTTATTGGCACGTAATTATGAAGAAGCGGTAGATATATATACCATGTATGAAAAAAACATGCTTGGTGTTATTTGCGATATGAGTTTCAAGCGTGAAGGGGTAAAAGATAAATTAGCAGGATATAAGTTTGGTCATTTTATCCGAAAAAAAGATCCGGTGCTTCCGCTTATCTTCGAATCGTCTGAATCTATAAATCGAAGCTATGCTTACGAGCTAAATGCTTCTTTTATCGACAAAGGATCTAAAAGTTTTCCACAAGACTTGCGAAATGAAATCACACAAAACTTCGGATTTGGTGATTTTGTAATCATAAATCCGATTACCCGTACTGAGATTATGCGCATCCGTGATTTGAAAGATTTGCAAGTTAAGCTTCACTCCATTCCTGACGAATCTTTGGTATACCACCTTTCACGCAATCATTTTTCTCGTTTCTTTTACTCCAGAGCAATGTTTCCGCCGGCAGAATTGTTGCGCAGTATCGACGTTTCAGATTTCAAAGACATGAATGAGGCACGTCAGGTTATTTTCGACGCAATTGTACAATACCGCAAGATGAAAAATACCGGTGTAATTGCAATCTTTAAGAAGGAGCGTTTTGATGAGTATTCCGATTTTGCACGTATTGGAAATGGCTCTCTGGGCGGAAAGGGTAGAGGTCTTGCATTCATGGGTACTATGATCAAGCGTTATCCCGAATTAAATTGGCAAGAAAACTTCTCGGTGCGTATACCAAAGACTGTTGTGATTTGTACCGACGTATTCGATCAGTTTATGGATTCGAACAATCTATATCCGATTGCGCTTTCAGAATTGACCGACGAAGAGATGTTGCGTTATTTTCTTAGAGCAAAACTACCGGTATCTTTGATTGAAGATTTGATGGCATTCTTTGAGGTTGTAAAAACACCAATTGCCGTGCGTTCGTCGAGTTTGCTCGAAGATTCGCACTATCAACCCTTTGCCGGAATCTATTCAACCTATATGGTTCCGCACGAAGATGATAAATATGAAATGCTTCGGAAGCTAAGTGATGCGATCAAAGGTGTATATGCTTCGGTCTTTTTCAAAGATAGTAAGGCATATATGACTGCAACCTCTAATGTGATTGATCAAGAGAAAATGGCAATCGTATTGCAAGAAGTAGTTGGAAATACGTATGAAGATCATTTTTATCCTACAATATCAGGAGTAGCTCGTTCGCTTAATTTCTATCCGATTGGCAATGAAAAAGCAGAAGATGGTATTGTAAATATTGCTTTGGGACTTGGTAAATACATTGTAGACGGTGGGCAAACTTTACGTTTTTCTCCACAACACCCTCATAATATCTTACAATTGAGTACCACTGATTTTGCATTGCGTGAAACGCAAGTTCGCTTTTATGCACTTGATCTCAAAAGTATTGCGAAAGAGATATCCATAGACGACTCGTTCAATCTATTGCGATTGTCGGTAAAGGAGGCCGATAAAGACGGATCGCTTCGTTACATTGTCTCTACCTACGATCCGTATGATCAGATGATTCGCGAAGGATATTATCCCGGAGGTCGTAAGATTATTTCATTCTCTAATATATTGCAGCACGATGTATATCCTTTGGCCTCTACACTCAACTTTATTCTAAAGTGTAGCCAGGAAGAAATGGGTCGTCCGGTAGAAATAGAGTTTGCCATGAATATGGATCATGAAAATAACAATGCTGTTTTTTATCTTCTTCAAGTACGCCCTATTGTAGATAATAAAGAGATGATTGATGAGGATCTGACTGAAATAGCGGAAGAAGATAC
>CAMTPD010000290.1 GCA_947074265.1 uncultured Porphyromonadaceae bacterium | reverse complement strand
AAGTGATTGATCTACTGTTTCGACAAAGGCAGTCCATTCTTCCTTGAGTGTTTCATTGCTACTCGGACATAAAATAGTTCCATCTTGTAGTCTCACTGCTTTATTCTTGATCGGTCCCAAGAACCCTTTTGGTAAATCAATGGCTTCACCCCAAGTTGTTCCGCCATCTTTACTGAGTTTGTACACTCCCCACCATTCTTGCGGACTAGGACCAACTTTATAAAACAAGACGATGTCTTTATTGTCTAATTCATATAATACCGGATTCCAACATGGATACCTCAGTGTATCATTAACGATACCGTCTGCTACTAATTTCGGTGTACTCCATGTATTGTTTTTTTCTAATGAAGAGAGATAAATGCACACATCGGGATTACGCTCGTGCGTACCACCAAACCAAGCGGCAAGAATATTATTTTCTGTGCTCAACACTGTAGACGCGTGACACGATGGAAATGGAGCATCGTTGTATATCATACCGCTATCTACAACCGTTAATACGATGTCTTGTGATATTTGAGCTTGTTTTTTGCACGAACCGGTTGCAACTAACATTGCAATAGATAGTATAAACGCAGTAATTAAGGACTTGTTTTTCATGGGTTTATAGTCTTGTTTTTCAATGTTGTCTTTTTACACTATAAATATAGACTGTTTTTGTCTTTTGTACACAAAAAAGCAATAGAATACCATCTCTCTATATTTTTTATTGAGCATAAATGAGAAGTAAGTAAGAGTATTCGTCAATAAAAAAATCACTTCTGTAAATAAATATAGGTTATTATTGTTGATTTTTGTGTAATAAACATACTTGTTGCCTACTTGTAATGAGTGTTTTACTTGAGATAAAACCAGAACCTAAGCTAAACAATTAAATACAATCGAATATGATGCATATATTTGGTATACCTTATACAAATAGTAATATTATTTATTTTTGATGTTTTATTGCTGTTTGCATGCTTTTGTAAAGCTTGTTGGGTTATGAAAAAAGCAAATGTGATTGATATCACACCGTAAGGTTCTAGCACTGTCTAAATAATCAAAACTTTAATGCGTTCTAAATTAATTTACTTCTTAGGGAAACAACTGTTCAAGAGTGTTGATTTTGATGAATCAACAGAGATTATAACGGAAGTAATTCCGAGTAATACGATCATTTTCGTAGTTAAAGGCACAGTTGAAATTTCTTGCGATATGCATGCGAAACAGGTTTTGAAAACAAACGATATGATCTTTCTACCGAAGCAATCTATTACACAAACATGCTATATGCAGGGAAGTAAAGTGTTGTTCTTTGTGTTTGATTTGATTATTAGCCCGGCAGACAAACAGCTGTTGCAGTCGTATGTAGATATCTGTGAAAACACTCCATATAGGTTTCAACACTTATCGATGAGAAAACCATTAATAACTTTCGCAGAGTCGATGTTGCAGGCTTTAGAAATGGGATTTACGAGCGACTTCTTTTTTGAGTTGAAGCATCTTGAGTTATTCCATTTTTTAGTGCATTCGTATAAAAAAGAAGAATTAGCATTGTTCTTTCACCCGATAATAAGTAAGAATATTGACTTCAAGAATTTGGTGCTCGATAGCTATACCCGAGATGAAACACTAGAGGGAATCGTAAAGCTGAGCTGCATGAGTAAGAGTGCATTCAGAAAGCAATTTAAAGAATACTTCGGGGTTAGTGCATATCAATGGATCTTACAACAGCGGTGTAAAAAGATTCGTTATTTGGCCGAACAGCCTAATGCTACGATAAAAGGTATTATGTCTGAACTCAACTTTGACTCGCCTTCTCACTTCAATCGCTTTTGCCGCAGGCACTTCAACTGTACTCCCAAAGACTTGATTATAAAACATCAAATTAGACGAAAGAACATTTCTTTCTCGATTAAAGAAATTCGTGACATCGACTAATTATCAAAGTAAACCATCACCTAATTATAAACTAAATTTATTGCAACCTATGTGTAAAAAGATGTTGCTCCTGATGAGTAGTGTATTGCTATTCTCTTGTCAGGAAAATGAGAATGTTAATTTACAGCCACAGATGAGGCTTAGTATCAACCATGAGTCTTTATCATCAGAAGAACAGTTATCCAACGTAAATGCTTTCTTGCTCAATAACGAGTCTATCGTGTTGAAGCAATCGAATATGCAAGCTAACTCCGAAGGGTTATATGTGTTTGCTACGGATAAAGTAACAGCAAATAAGCTGTTGTTCATTGCAGGTAATCATGATGTCGACTTTACTAGTTCGTTTGGAACATATACCGATCTGACTATGCTTGCAACTCAGCCTGCCGACTTTGAGACCGTATTTCCAAAGCTATTTTATACCGGCGAGCAAAGCATGAGTAGTATAACATCAGCAACGATTGATTTGAATTTAACGCGATCGGTAGCGCGGTTAGATTTGAAGAAGTTAACACAATCGGAAGTTATTGTAGACTCTTGTGTAATCAGTAATCTAGCCGATAGATCTTATTTATTGCCAAACAATGCTGCTGCTATTGCCGATGTTGAATATAAAACACAATCTTTATCAGCAAATGCATTTACAGAATTAAATAGCGGGATCGAGGGTTTTGCATACATGTATGAAACAGACGGACACGCTCCTAGTGTAACATTGTATGTTCGAATCAATGGGATAAAGAATAAGTTGAATGTGGCATTGCCGGAAAAGATAGAACGAAATAAGAAATATGAAATAGCAATAAATAGCAGTGGCGCTGTTTTGTATACAAACTTAAATGTATTGCCATGGAACGAAGGTAGTAGTTCGGTTGTGAAACCTGAAAATTTTGTTCCAAAGATCGATCTGACAAACTCTGTATTTCCTGAAGGGGTAAACGTAAGTGCAACACAAGATACACTCTATATCCGTGCCGATTTTGGCGGAACCTTTTTGTTAACACTCGACGCTCCTACAGAGACAGAAGTCAAGCTAGAGAGTTCTCATATAGCAATCACTCCTGAAACTTCCACAAAAAACACTTACATGGGTAATGTATTTCGTTTCGATGTAAAGCAAAGTGATGTCAATACTCCCGAGGTAATAGCGAAAATGTTTGTGAAGTCAAGAACCGAATCACAGTTTTACGATAAGTATATTGTTGTGGTAAAGAAAGGTTATCGCACACGATTCGAAGAGCTATCAGGTACAATCGCTGGTAACAATATCGAATACACAGATTATAAAGACGGCTTCTTGGCAAATATAATTTCAGACCTACCGATTGCTTCCATTGCGACAGTTTCTGCAGATGATCAGTTTAACTGGTTAAGAACATCAGAAGCAGATGGTATTCAATTCTTGGAGGGTGGTTTTAAACCAAACGATAGAGATGCTGTCGGACAAAAGCAATCCAGTTTATTGTCTGTACAATATGCAGACGGCGTGACAGAACAATTCGTGATGAGTCGTCGTCGCAACTCCTTGCCGGTAGTACGTTTAGGTGGTTTGTATTGGGCGAAATATAACATGCGAGGCGACTCTAAAAACTATACAGACCAGATTGGATTCGACCAAGATGTAGATAATCT
>CAMTPD010000289.1 GCA_947074265.1 uncultured Porphyromonadaceae bacterium | reverse complement strand
TTTTCTTCGATTACGGCTTGCAGAGAGCACCCTCCTTCTGTAGCAAGGTGTGTAAGTGTAGGACTTTTCATTCCCGGTAAAATACGACTTATTTCATCAAGCTTGGCTGTTGGCGCGTTCATCATGATGTATTTCTTTCCTTCGGCTGCTTGAATTGAGTCGATTCTAAACATCAATTCGTTCAAAATGGCACGTTTGTCGTCAGTCAATTTATTGTTGCCAATGATCAAAGCCTCCGACTTCATTACCACCTCTACTTCTTTCAGGTGATTGCTTACAAGCGTACTTCCCGAACTTACGATATCAAAGATTGCGTCGGCCAAGCCAATGCCAGGAGCTACTTCTACCGAACCGCTAATTTCGTGCATCTCAGCTTTGATGTTGTTCTTTGCAAGAAACGTAGACAAAATACCCGGATATGATGTCGCAATTGTTTTGTTCTGAAACCAGTCGAGCCCTTTATAGTCGGCTTCTTTAGGGATAGCTAGCGACAAACGACACTTACTAAAGCCAAGACGCTTGATTACTTCCACATTTTGTGCCTTCTCTGCCACTTCGTTTTCTCCCACAATACCTACATCGGCTACACCATACGCTACAGATTGTGGTATATCGTCGTCGCGAAGAAATAGTATCTCTGCCGGAAATGTGCTTGATGAAAGCAACAGTGTTCTCTTAGAGCTGTTCCATTTTACACCTGCTTCTTCTAGCAACTTCATTGTCTCTTCATATAAACGGCCTTTGGCCTGTACTGCGATTCGTAACATGTCTTATCTATTTTTTAATTAAACAATCGGAAACAAAAAAAGGCTCACCACACGGCAAGCCTTTTATATTTTATAATAACATGAGTTTACTATATAATTCACCTGCCCCCGAATGGATATCCGTGGTGATGATGATGAATCATATTTAAAACTACTTGTTTCATATTTCTCTTATCTTCGTTGGCAAAATTACGATAATATTTATAACAACCAAATTATGTTTCATTTTTTATCGCATTTAGCCACTAAAGATTACAGATTAATTTTCCTTATTATTCACAAAAACAGCATACTTATTGTATTTTATCTAAAAGCAACCACCTATTTAAGTCCGCTCAAGAATCAGACATTCTAACCGTTTTTTCAATGCATTTTCTCTGGTTTGATCAAAAAGTGTGCAACACAAAATATAGCATACTGCTCATTAAAAACAAACTTTGTCTTACGCACATTCGATGTTTCTTACAAAGACTTCTCCTCTATTGTTTCATTTTGCCAACTCTCAGCTTCATACGCTTTCTTTTAGCATTTGTCAACTCCGCGAGACTGCGTTTTGCGGCAACGACAGGTACATAATCCACCTATGACGCATAGAACTCAAGTTGAGCAGTAAAAGTATTCGTGAACATTGCAAATTGTTATTGCAGTGAATGTATTTACTCACTGTGAATACTGTTTGCATTCACAGTGAAAACTATTTACAGTATTCGTTATAACGGAAAACAGTCTTCAATGAAGACGTTTTGCATGTTTATCGAAGACGTAAATCGCAGTTTTGAATACCTAAAAAGGTTTTCTCATCAACCAAAAGAGCTTTTTGAGAGAACCATGCATGGTTTTTACAAGAACTAAACGAGCTTTTTCCAGAAACTAAGCTTGGTTTAGCCTCAAAGCATACCTCATCTAGAGGCAAAGTCTGTTTATCCATCATTTATATCCAATGAAAGAGTTGGCAAAATAGAGTTTCCTGAAAGGAAAAAACAGCCCGATTTGTCGATTCTAGGACGCAGAAATGCCATAAAAACACAATAAAGTCCTAGTAAAAAGCAGATTGAAGTATTGCCCAAAACGCACTTAGTGTATATTTCAAGCAAAAGAAAAGCCTCACCAGACATCGAATCATCGATACTGGTGAGGCTTTTGTATATTGACAGAAACGTATTGCTTCTATTTGTAAAACTATTAATAGTTATTTACACCCACTGCTTTTTGGTAGTCAGCAATAGAAACCTTTTGTTGTAAATGTGAGTTTACAAGGTTTGTATACGCCTGAATCCAAGTAAGCTGTGATTGCAACACGTCTAGAATCGTAAGGCGACCTTCTGCATAACTAAACGTATTGATGTCTAAGTTTTGTTGAGCAATATCAACGGTTTTGTTTGCAACATCAACCAAGCGTGTGTTTTCTTGCAGGTTGGTCCATGCATTCGACACTTGATTTGTAACTTGATCTCTGGTGATCTCATAACCGAGTTCTTGCGCTATCTTTTGAGCTTTTGCTGCTCTTACGTTTTGTAAACGTCCTCCCCAGTGGAAGATTGGAACCTGAACAGATGCATACGCAATTGAGTTCCACATTGTTTCTCCACTTACGTTAATCATTGTAGTACCCCAAGTTTGTTTGAAGCCAATTGCAACGTTAGGTAGGTATTTACTTTTTGCAAGGTTCACTTGACGGTCTGCCAAAGAGATTTGCAAATCAGAGATCTTCATCTCCGGACGGTTTGAGTATGCTGACGTAACACCAACTTCCATAGGCATAACCACGGCGGTTGTTATTGAGTCGCCTAACGTAATAGGTACACTCGGATTGTTTCCGATAAGCACGTTGAAGTTTTCCAACGATAATTGATATGCTTTTAATGCATTTACCTTTTGAATTTGTGCTTCTTGCAATCGAGACGATACTTGAAGTAGGTCTGTTTTACTGATAAGCCCGTCGTTGAAACGCTCTGCAATAAGATCGTATGTTTGTTGAATGATCTGAACATATTCAGTCATAATTTCATACATTTCTTTTTTTGCAGCTGTAGACCAATAAAGCACGTCTGCCGAATATAGTACATTGTCTTTTGTCAACTTCTGACTTTCAATGGCGATATCATTCTGCAATTGAGATGCTTTGTACGAGTTGTAAAGTGCTCCACCTGCAAAGATACTTTGAACAGCTCCAATCTCTGCCGAATAAGAGTCATGTGCCATTGGTACACTTGCTCCACCCAAAGCCATATCGTATTTATTGATACGGTATTGATAGCTACCCGAGGCATCAATCTGAGGAAGGAATGCTGATTTTGCCGACTTTACTCCTGCTTCGGTGGCAATACGTTGCTGTTCGGCTTGTTTATACTGCTTACTATATTCTAATGCTCTTTCTTTATATTCAGACACCGAGATCTCAGAGTTTTGTGCAAAAGCACAAAACCCTGACTGAGCGATCACGAGTGATAACACTAGTTTCTTTATCATATTATTTATCTGATTTAATTCTGAAGAATACGCAATATGTAACAGGAAGAACAAAGATGGTCAAGACTGTAGCCATAAGCAATCCACCCATGATTACTTCTGCCATACCACCAAACATTGCATCTCCCAACAATGGTAACATACCTAGTATTGTTATTCCTGAAGCCATAGTTTAAGGGACAATTCTGGTTTTGGTTGCCTGACCCACTTCATCGATTGGTTTCCAACCGGCATCCGTTTCAATACCAATCTGATCTACTAACACGACAGCGTTCTTAATGTTCATGCCACACACGTCAAGTATTCCCAGAAAACCGACAACCTCGA
>CAMTPD010000288.1 GCA_947074265.1 uncultured Porphyromonadaceae bacterium | reverse complement strand
CGAGGGGTTTGGGATTATTGTGCAAAAGGGACGCTTGATGGCGAGAGACGGTCCGGATTCTGTGGTTTATATTATTCTTTTTGTAGCAGAATAATTGGGGACCACAAAATGTTGGAAGTTTGGCTAGAAGTGAAAGGAATTGGGGTTTTGCTCCCAAAAGCTTGAAAAGGAACCACATGTAAGAAACTACAAAGCAAACTTTGGTATTTTATTAGATATGGTAGGCGCTCCTAATGCGACATTCTACAAAGAGGGATATTCCATGCAGTATGCTCCAACTTATGTGAATAAAGTATGGGATAAAGCTGCAGAACTTGGTTATGGAAATTACTTCTCGCAAGCGGAAGGTGGATATATTACCGATGACCATTATTACGTAAATACGATTCGTAAGATTCCTACAATTGATATCATCCAGTATTCTCCTTATACATCAACCGGTTTTGGCGACTATTGGCATACCGTAAACGATACTATGGACAATATCGATAAAAATACATTGAAGGCTGTAGGACAAACGGTAACAAACATCGTATACGAACATTAATAAAAACTGAACGATATAACTATAAACGAAATGTCAATAAACGAAATTCAAGACGAGATCATTGAAGAATTCGCTTCGTTTGATGATTGGATGGATAAGTATGCTTTACTTATCGACCTAGGCAACAGCCTGGCTCCTCTAGATGAGAAATATAGAACAGAAAACAACCTAATCGAAGGTTGTCAGAGTCGTGTATGGCTACAAGCAGATTACGAAGATGGTAAAGTGATCTTCAAAGCAGAAAGTGATGCGGTAATCGTAAAGGGTATCGTATCATTACTGATCAATGTTTTGTCGAACCATACACCCCAGGAGATTTTAGATGCAGATCTTTACTTCATTGATAAGATTGGTCTGAAAGAACACTTGTCTCCTACCCGCTCAAATGGTTTGGTTTCGATGGTGAAACAAGCTAGACTTTACGCGTTGGCTTTCAAGGCTAAAGAGCAAGCTTAATTTCATCCGATATAAAAATAGAAACGCCTTTGTCTCGATGCATTCGCAGACAAAGGCGTTTTTTGTATTGTATCATATCAGAACTTCAATTCTAACTGACCGCAACCGGTGTTGAACGACTTGCGATGATAGGGTGTAATCCCAAACTCGGCAATTGCTTTTCGATGTTTTACCGTAGGATAACCTTTGTTTTTCTTCCAGTCATACATCGGAAACTCTTCGTGCAATTGATCCATATAATCATCGCGATAGGTCTTTGCCAGAATAGATGCCGCAGCTATCGCCAAGAACTTACCGTCGCCTTTTACCACACACGTATGCGAAATATCAGGATAAGGATTGAAACGATTACCATCAATCAGTAGGTGTTCCGGCTTTAGTTTTAACTGTTCTACCGCGCGGTGCATTGCTAGAAAGGACGCATTGAGAATGTTAATCTTATCGATTTCTTCCGGAGTTACGATTCCTACCGCCCAAGCTAACGCATCCCGCTCAATTATTTCACGAAGTGCATAACGTTGCTTTTCGGATAGTTTTTTCGAGTCATTCAACTCTTCGCATTTATAATCGTGAGGTAAAATCACTGCGGCAGCAAATACCGAGCCACACAGACATCCTCTTCCGGCTTCATCGCAACCGGCTTCTATTTTATTTTCGTGCAAATAGGATAATAACATGTACTCGTATTTCAATTAAAACATACTTGATACACGTTGTACACCGGCAACAAGCGCATCAATCTCTTCTTTGGTATTGTAAATACCGAACGATGCTCTTACGGTTCCTTCAATGCCCATGTGATGCATCAAAGGTTGAGCACAATGATGTCCTGTGCGCACAGCAATACCCAATCTATCGAGCAACATACCCATATCATAATGATGAATATCTCCCACCAAGAATGAAATCACACCACTTTTTTGCTCTGCCGTACCAAAAAAACGTATGTTTTCAATCGTTTTCATTCGCTCCATTGCATAATGCAATAGTTCATCTTCATAGGCAGCGATATTATCCATTCCGATTGCCGACACATAGTTCAACGCTTCGGCAAATGCTGTAGATCCAATGTAATCGGGAGTTCCTGCTTCAAATTTGAACGGAAGTTCGTTGAAGGTAGTTTTGTCAAACGAAACAGAAGCGATCATTTCTCCGCCGCCATGGTAGGGAGGCATTTTATCTAGCCATTTTTCTTTTCCATACAATACGCCCATTCCGGTAGGTCCGTATATCTTATGTGCAGAGAACACATAGAAATCTGCATCCAGTGCTTGCACATCTACTCCTAAGTGAGGTATTGATTGTGCCCCGTCAACGAGTACCGGTACGTCTGCACTATGTGCGATATCAATAATCTCTTTTATCGGATTGATGGTTCCAAGCACATTGGAAACGTGCATAATCGAAACCAACTTTGTCTTCTCATTGATCAAGGATTTGAAGTGCTCCATATCAAGCTCTCCTTTTTCATTGATATTGACTACACGAAGCTTGATCCCTTTCTTCTCAGCTTGTAACTGCCAAGGCACGATGTTGGAGTGATGCTCCATCGTTGAGATGATTACTTCATCGTCTTTTTGCATGAATTGATCTACAAACGAAGATGCAACCAAATTGATCGATTCGGTAGTACCGCGCGTAAAAATAATCTCATGCGCATGTTCGGCATTTATAAACTTCTGAACCGTACGACGAGCTACCTCATGCGCTTCGGTTGCAACTTGGCTCAGATGGTGAACACCACGGTGTATATTGGCATTGTTTTTATAATATCCTTCTTCAATTTTCTCGACAACGCATCTTGGCTTTTGTGTAGTAGCGCCATTGTCTAGATATATAAGCGGCTTTCCGTGTACTTCTCTTTCAAGTATCGGAAAGTCTTTTCGTATAGCATTTACGTCAAGCATAATCTGTCTTTTAAGTATTTGCAAACTTACACTTATTTCATGAGTCGTGCAAAAACTAATATGTGAGAAGGTTTTAATCTTTGCTATGAGAAAACAAAAAAGGGATAACTCTTCGGAAGAAAAGTATCCCTCAAAATACGGAAAACTTGCAATCTAATTTGTATCGCAAAAAACAAACCGGTTACATCACAGCCGATTTAGCAGTTTTTACATTGCTTCGATTCGGGATAGCCCAATTGTTGAAGTTTATCCAGAATGGTTTGTTCTGACACTTCTTCCGTATGGTCTATATTTATTGAACCTTCTGCAATGTTTACATCGATTCCATATACACCATTTACAGCGAGCAATCCTTTATAAATCGATGCTGCGCAGCGTCCGCATTTTAAATTAGAAATATAAAACTTCGTTCTCACTTATTTTATTTGTTTAGTAACACTTCATTGATTGCTTTCTTCAAAGCATCTTTAGGAAGTGCTCCTTGAGCCATTTGAGGTTTGCCACTCATCGGAACAAATAACAATGAAGGAATACTCCTAATTCCAAATAGCTGACTAAGCTCTTCTTCTTGTTCGGTATTTACTTTATAAATATAGATTTGATCTTTATATTCATCAGCCAATTCTTCTAAGACTGGAGCAATCGCTTTACATGGAGATCGGAAGAGCTT
>CAMTPD010000287.1 GCA_947074265.1 uncultured Porphyromonadaceae bacterium | reverse complement strand
GTTTAGTGTTTCATGTTTCAATGGGTGTAAAAGTAGTAAAAATAATCAAATATTAAAGTAAAGGGTTTTTTATTTGTTTCACGACACCAATAAATGCATTAAAAATACAATAAGAGAGATCCAGGAAGAATCATTTCAGATTGAATTTCGCATTATCAGAATCGTCGTTATAAATTCTCTTGTCAATCTCAGGACCCTGCTTGCCCGTTCTAAAGTTCCAGGAGATACTCATTCCGAAAGTATGATCCTTACGTTTCAAATGTCTTGCTACCTCATGGCGCACAATACTCTCCGGTATCGTCCTGTTTTTTACTTTATCCTTTATAAAAGGGAACAGACACCTTACACCCACTTGCACCTGCTTGTAGCGGTAACTCAAATTGACGTACGAAGCCTTCTCGATACCGGTAAGGTACAAACCCTCTACATAACTTCCGCCCAGCATTTGAAAATAGTCGAGTCTGAAGTCTTTGTGGTTCAGAGAAACATTTACCGTAGCCGGATACGACCAGTAACGATATGTTTGAGCCGTCTCGGTAGGAGCAAACACCTGCTGCATGGCAGACACCGTACCACCAATCGTGATAAATTTAAACGGAGAATACCTGAAGTTTACACGAGCACCTCTGCTGATATCCTTTTTAGCATTATCGGTGCGAATCAAGATGTAGTCGTCGGCATAGTTGAATCCGTCGTAAATCGTATTTTTATTGTAGTCGTAAAACAAATCAGTCTGTAAGTAAATCTTATCTTGAGCATAATTATACGACAAGTTCCAGTTGTATTGCGTACTGTTTTTCAAATTCGGATTCCCCGTCTTAAAGAAGTTGTCCATAACAAGAATCCTAGCCTCCGACATCTGCAAACTATTTGGCATCAGGGTAGAAGTCTTAAAACTCAATCGTAAGTTGTTTTGAGCATTCAGCTTGTATCCAATCAGCATCACCGGAGTAAACGTCAGATGCTTAAAACCATTGTCGCCCAATTTAACATCGTAGTTTCCGCCCAGGCTGGCACGATACATAAACGCATTTACACGACCCGAAACCTCACCGTAGAAATAATGCTTTTGCGTATTGATATGCTCCTTGGTTTCACCCTCCGAAAGCGAGTTGTAGATCCGGTTGGTCAGGAAATTAAACGCCCCCCTGTATCCGCCGGTCAAACTAACATTCCTTACCGTCTGATTGTAAACCACCTCACCAATAACCGACTGCTTCGTATTATTCAGGTTCAGGCGATCCTCAAAACCATTGGCACCACTTTCATACGAATACGCATTTTGCTTGTTGTCAAAAAGCGTACCCACCACATCTACCGTAAGCGAATTTTGGCGTTTCAGGTACTTCACAAAATATGCATCGAAAGTAGGTGAAAAAGTACGCACCTTATCGCTCAACGCACCCGTACGATCCTCCTCCGTGTTATTCTGCGACAACAAAATCGATCTGTCGGCATTGTAGTGATCCAACGTAAAACCGGTCATCCCCTTCAACTGCAAATCGTAATTATCCGGTTTGTTGCGCGCATAAAGCAACCCTACAAAGTTTTGGTTACCCCAGAATTTACTATTCTCGTCATACGTATAATTGTAATCAACATCGTTGAGCTTGTATTCATAAACACCATGCTCCGTATTCGCCACATCCCGCTTGTTGTTCACGTGCAAGTTGTAAGTAAGCGTAAGCTTGTTGTTACCGTTCACGTACGACAAAGCAGTAGAACCACCCGAATACATCATACCGCCAACAGCATACACATCGCCACTCCACCCCGAATCAAGCTTCTTGGTCAAGACATTCACCACCACTTCCGCATTGTTCATATAGCGAATAGGAGGCACATCATAATACTCCACCTTTTGTATTTTATCCGGAGCAATCAGCTTCAGATCTGCATCCGTAGCCTTTATACCATTGATCAAAATCAAGATCGATTTTCCATCTATCGTAGCCAGGCTATTTCCGATATGATTGATACGCAAGTTGGGAAGAGAAGCCACTAGCTCCCTGCCCTCAAAAGCCTTCTTCATCTCATCGTTCGAAAAAGTAAACACCGTTTTGTCGATACTCTGCAAACTGCGACTCCCCTTTACCACCACCTCATTCAAGGCAATTTGATCCTGTTCGAGCAGCACATCCTGCACAAGAGCCGTTGTTTTCTGATCCGTCAAATCAAGCAAGAAGTTCATCGTTTTATAACCTACAAACGAAGCCCTGAGTAAATACTGTTTATCCTCAAGACCGTTAAAAGTATATGCGCCCGATAGATCCGAAATCTCACCCGCAACAAACACCGTAGTATCGTGGGCCAAGACCAACGCAAGATTAGCAAAAGGAACAGGTTCGTTCTGCTGGTCAGAAGTCACCTCAAAGATCTTACCCGAGATAGACTTCGACTGTCCAAAACCAAGCATAGGAATGCATAAAAGGAAGAAAGCAATAAGATAGTTCTTCATGATAAACGGTATAAAAAAACATTGTAACATTGGTTGCGATATCGAGAGATAGAGGTCATAAAAAAGACGACCCTCTTCTTACTTGCGTAAAAAGAGGGCCTCCTTAAATGTTTTCACAACGGAAAAATCCTTATTGTGGATTGCTTCAAATTGTACGACAAATATAAATCCAAAATTTGTATTTCCAAATAAAAAATAGATATTTTTGCCAAAACACTAAAAATATTTGTAATGGCTTATACATTAGGATTAGATTTGGGTAGTAGTTCCATCGGATGGGCTATTATCGATACAGCAAAAGATTCTAAGACTGAGATTGTTGCTATGGGAAGTAGAATCTTACCACTGACAACCGATGATAAAGATGAATTTGTAAAAGGGAATACAATTACAAAAAATGGAAAACGCACACAAAGACGTACCCAGCGCAAAGGACAAGATCGCTATCAGCTGAGACGTAAATACTTGATCGACGCTCTTAAAAGTAAAGACATGCTTCCGGATGAAGCTACACGCAATTTGGAAAAGATGCAACTTTGGGAAACAAGAGCAAAAGCTGCAACCGAGCAAGTGTCATTAAAAGAGCTTGGGCGTATTCTTTTACACCTCAATCAAAAGCGAGGCTATAAAAGCAGTCGTAGCGAAGCCAATATGGATAAAAAAGACACAGACTATGTTAAGCAGATTAAAGATAGATACGATCATATCAATGATTTAGATTATACCATCGGACAATACTTCTTTAAAGAACTCCAGGCTAATTATTTATTTAAAGTAAAGACACAGATATTTCCACGAGAAGCATATATTGCAGAATTTGATACCATCTGTGCTACGAAAAGAAACTTCTATCCCGACATTCTAACTAATGAGTTTATTGCCCAACTTCGAAACGAGATTATTTACTACCAGCGAGGTCTAAAATCACAGAAAGGACTTGTTTCTGTATGTGATTTTGAAGGAGTTTGGCGTGAAGGTAAAGATACCGATATCGATGCAGTAGAAACCATTCTTACGCTTGCCCCCGAAACCAACGGTGAGGTGGCAGCCAAAGCATGGCAATCGCAAGAGGAGCGTACCGGTTTGTCACTCTCTCACAGATCGGAAGAGCACACGTCTGAACTCCAGTCACTCCGGAGAA
>CAMTPD010000286.1 GCA_947074265.1 uncultured Porphyromonadaceae bacterium | reverse complement strand
AACTCAATGGCTTGTTTGAATAGAACATCATTTTCAAGATGTATATGTCGAAATGTGTTTTTTTGGAAAGCTTCCAGACGTTCGTACAAGTCTTTGTATGATGTGCAAGCGTCGGACGGAGCAGTATACTTGTTAGTTATTTCCTCTAAACGAGCAAGAAGAGATTTTACTTCCTCGTGGTCGTGTTCCATCGCATTGATTGGATCTTGTACATTACCAAAACAACTTTGTGGAATTGTAGCTCCTGTGTGCTCTGCGCTTTCCATTGCCTCGATGTATGGAAATAAAATGCGCTCTTCTTTCATTTGGTGTAGATCCATATCTGCCATAATTAGTTTTACAATAGATACGATCTCATTCAATTCCGGATGATTGTTTCCATGAACACGATTTACTTTCTCGGCAAGAGCAATAAGCTGCGGACTCTCTGTTCGTACATACTCATGGTGTTCGGTCAAGATAAGTTTGATCAATGCAGATGACTGTAAAATCGTAATATCCGTTTTGTTATTTAGTATCATAGTGGTATTTTTTATTGATTTGTTATAGAAACAAAGATAAATCTTGGCGATACACTAAAGCTGTAACATAGGTTACAGTTAATCCTAAATAATTTAAAAACGAATAATTAATTACAGACGAGTAAGATCGACATCTTTTTTATCAATATAATTAGGAAAGCGAAAGGCAGGCATCCCTAATGCCATTGCTGCATGTATTTTACCATCTATGCCAAGCTTTTGAGCCAATTTACCTCCACCCGGTTGTGTCGTGGCAGAACATACAAAGCCCATATAGAATTGGCTTATGCCTAAACTTTCGGCCATGAGTGAGGCATTTTGATATGCAAGGTTGGAGTCTTGACACCCAAAACGACATTTTTTAGGAGTGTGAATAAGTATAGCGGCAGTAGCACCTCGTAAAATAAGGTCATTGCCTTGTTCATGTTGTTCCTTTAATCGTTGAAAGGTGGGAACATACTTATAGGCATCAGGCATTAGTTGTTTTAGCAATGGTCGTAATAACGGATTTTCAAGTTTTTTGATAGCATCATTAAAGACTCCAATAGTAAAGTCGGTGATTAATTTGAGTTTCACCGGATCCGTAACCAATGTATACGATACTTGTTGCAGGTTGCTTGCTGTAGGTGCTCGATGGGCAGCTTCTATTATAAGATCAAGACTTGGTTGTGGTATCTGGCTTTTGGAGAAAGCTCGATTTGAGCGACGAGCTCGGGTTAACAAAAGTACTTGTTCCGGAGTTGGCATTTGAGCATAGTCAATAGGGTGTACTTTGTCAGGTGGAAATGTTTGGTGAATGACAGAGTTGGTGGGACATACGGCAACACAATGGCCACAATTAATACAATCATCAATATGCTCCGGTATTACTTCACCGCCTTTTGTTATCTGGGTAAAGATTAATGACGGACATACTTTCACGCATTTGCCACATTTAATGCAAGTGGACTGGTCAATAGAAAGAAGAGTGTTCATGTTGCTATGATATTTAGATAATTATAGAATTGTGTAGCCGCTGTAAAACGTTTCGACGAAAATGTATTTTGATAATGCAGCAATTGCATCCGAACCAGTACAATGTCCTGTTACAATTTGAGTTTCAGGAGATAGTTCCTTAAGTTGCTTTGCCAAATGATTAAAATCGGACTCATGCTCTAGTTGTTGCCCGGATTTGGCATTTGGAAAATGAAGACCTCCAATAAACGACTTAATTGGTAATGCCGGATTTAACAGCTTTACATTATGGATGATATTCAGAAAGCCGTTGTGTGAGCAGGCTGATAGGATGGATTGACTAGTGTCTTCGCTTAAAATAATTGCAATCTCATGCGAGAAGTCATCAATGTTTAGATTACTTCCATTTCTATCACTTTTCATCATTGTATTATTCCCTTTCGGGCAAGCGAAAAACCCATTTCTACAGCTCAGTAATGTGATACCGGGAGCTATTTCGAATGAATCAGAGATGTACCGAAAACGCCTAGGAGCAGCATTGATACAACTAAAATCAATAGATATCTCTCGCTGAGTTCCTGAACTTAAAGAATAACAACGTGTACTTGGTGCTTTATCAGATAGATAAATGATAGCTTTATGATTGGCTTGCATAAATGCATGTAGCCCTCCAGTATGATCGTCGTGCAAATGAGATAAAATAAGAGCATCGATATCTGATATATCTATACCAAGCTTTTGAGCATTCTCAATAAATAATGCCGAGGCTCCGGTATCGTAGAGATACTTTTTACCGTCTTTCTCAAAATAGATTGCAAGGCCGTGTTCTTTATTCAAACAACAAGCCGAGTCGCTATTATTGTCTATTAATACGATAATCTTCATCGGATTGATTATTTGTTCTAGCCTAAAATTGTTGCTACAATTTTACGACTAGAAGCATTATTTCTAAACTCACATAAATAAATACCTTGCCACGTGCCAAGATTAAGGCGTTCATTCGTTATGGGAATCATTAAAGAGACTCCTGTTAATGAGCTTTTAGCATGTGCCGGCATATCATCATCTCCTTCGTATGTATGCGTGTAATAGGTTTCGCGTTCGCGAACCAGTCTGTCAAAGATGGCTCTAAGATCGACTTGCACATCTGGATCTGCATTTTCATTAATGGATAACCCAGCAGAGGAGTGTTTTATAAATAGATGCAGAATCCCGACTTGAGGTAATGCCGGAAGTTGGGATATAACTTCATCTGTTATAAGATGAAAGCCTCTGCTTCGAGGATATAATGTGAATTCTGTTTGAGCAGTCATCCTTCTTTATTTATAATGTTGTTGAAAGAAATAAACAGTTTGTTATACAGTAGTTTAATATTATATGTTTCGTAGACACTTCTTGTCATATAAGCGGTAAATACCAAGCATAATAACTCCAAATGCAACAGCAAGAATAACCATTCCTGTAAATGCAATGCCACTGTAAGAGAAGGATATTTTCAATAATGTCGTGGATATTATAAACGAAGAGTTTCGTATTACAATACTAAACTGATCGGTAACATACATAATGAATAGTAAGAGAAAGACTTCACTTAATATAAGCGTTGTGAAAAATAGATTATAGAATGTGAGGTTCAACTTTTTGAGAATCACAAAGATTTCCTCAATGCTATGTATATGGCCAAATGAATAAATGGCACTGTAGATAAGTAGTCCTACAAAGATGAATATAAGTAAGACACTAACAACTTTCTTAATATACATGTATTGTGTTACGTGTTTTTTCATACTGGCTGAGGCAGGATATTCTGTTGATCCTTTTCCAGACATTTGATAGAACACAAATACCAATAGAAATAAAAGAGCAATACCTCCTAGCTTTACAATAAAAGTAATTGTTTGGTCGCCAAATACAGAAAAATCAAATTTTCGATAGGATATATCTTCAAATACACTTCGTATCAATATCAAGGTAATGATTTCATATTGCTTTCCTATGTATTCTGTCATCGAGCGTTTTAAATAATAAACCAAGAGGTATACTTCGTAAAACAATATGATTGTGAAAGGGGCAGCCCTGTTTGTAAATATAGCCCTCGCGGAAGTTCTAACCCCAGGTGCCATTCTT
>CAMTPD010000285.1 GCA_947074265.1 uncultured Porphyromonadaceae bacterium | reverse complement strand
GAGTTCAGACGTGTGCTCTTCCGATCTGTCTTATTTCTACTTCTTCCGTTGTTTGAGTAGTTTTCTGCCATGTACAAATTGAATTTTTAGTATATCAAAGTTACTCTTTTTTGCGCAATACAAAAATAGAAAGTAAGATCTGTTGTAGCAAAATGAGTGAAATGTTCGTTATCAAATGTCTAAGTAGAGCGAAAAAAAGAACAAATTCGATAAAATCATTTATTTTTGTACATATACTAATCTACAAACAAATGATTTCATTTCCGAATGCTAAGATAAACCTCGGATTAGACATTGTTTCGAAGCGCCCCGACGGGTATCATAATCTTGAAACGATTTTCTATCCTATCAACATAAAAGACGCACTCGAAATTACCGAGTCTACCGAAAACACAGCATATACATTTCATTGTAGTGGACTCGAAGTCGATGGTCCGCCCGAAAAGAATCTAGTGATTAAAGCTCTTAATTTATTAAAGCAATCACACGAGATTCCGAATATTGATATTCATATGATCAAACATATTCCTTTTGGTGCAGGCCTGGGAGGCGGATCGGCTGATGCTTCATTTACATTGAGAATGCTTAATACCATGTTCAATTTGTGTATTACGGATGATAAACTAGAAGCTTATGCCACTCAATTGGGAGCAGACTGTGCTTTTTTCATTCAAAATAAACCTGTTTTTGCCTCAGGAATAGGAAATCTGTTCAAACAAATAGATCTTTCTCTCAAAGGTTATTATCTTGTGTTGGTAAAACCGGATGTTCATATTTCTACCGCTCAAGCTTTTTCTCAGATAACACCTTCTTGTCCACAACAGTCATTGCTGGATATCGTAAAATTACCTGTAGAAGAATGGAAAACAAGAATGAAGAATGATTTTGAAAAGAGTGTATTTCCATTGTTTCCGGTTATCGAACAGGTAAAGAATAGTTTATACAATCACGGTGCCCTTTTTGCTTCGATGTCTGGTTCAGGATCATCGGTATTCGGCATCTTCAAAACTGAAATAGATTTACAATCAGCTTTTCCCGGAATGTATTACTGGGGCGGCTACCTAGACTAAAATATATCATGAAAAAATTTCTTTATCCTGTGAGTCTTCTTTTGCTATCGGGACACATGATGGCTGCGGACTCATTATTTGTAAAACAATATCTATTACAAGGCCCTTACCCGGTTGTAAAGCCGATTCTTGTTGATGATGTAAATGTTAAAGGAGATGCATTCAGCAATAGTTCGTTGCTCAATGGATCAGTTAACTTTATATCTGCTGACAATAAAATGGTTGCTACAGATACTTCGAACAAGCTAAACCTTACGGCTTCTATATCTAATGAAGCAAATATTAGTCTTGCTTCGTTTTACATCACTCCCAATCAGTTTTCTGAGGGCACGTTGGTTGTGGAAGGAAACGGCTTATTTCAGGTTTTCCAAAACGGTAAAAAGGTAGGAGAACAAACAACTTCATCGGCTTCGCCTGTCAAGGTAAAGTTGAACTTAATGCCTATACAATATCAATTCGCAGTAAAGGTGCTTGGATCGGATAATACTCCTACCATCAAGGTGAGCTACGTTCCAAGTAAGGGTTTTGAAAAAAATACCGTTTCAATTACTACAAATGCCGAGAGACCTCTTACAATCAATGATATAGTTGAAGGAAAGCGTATTGGATCGATGTCTTTATCTCCAAATGGGCAATATGCTTTGATAAATTATAGCCAAGTTCTTCCTGGTGGTGAGACACAACGCTATACTGAGCTGAAAGATATAACCTCCAATCGCGTTATACTTTCTGATCCGCGTCAATCAGTTAGTTATTCGTGGATGCCAAAATCTAACAAGCTATATTATACACGTAAAGGTGTTGATGGAACAGAGTTAGTCACAGTAGATCCTGCAACATTATCAGAGAGTGTACTTTCAAATAACTTGCCTGAGGGTTCGTTCCGCTTTGCTCCAAACGAATCTTTCCTTTTATTTTCAATCGTAGAAAAGGGTCCGGCCAATGAAGGTGCAATGCAAGAGATTCTTACTCCGGCTGATCGTCAGCCTGGTTGGAGAAACAGATACTTTATTCATAAGTTTGACTTAAAAACAGGCAATCTACAGCGTCTTACCTATGGATATAAAACCACAGCTTTAAATGACGTACATCCCAATAGTTCAAAGCTGTTGTTTAGCGTTCGTACCGATAAGTTGACGGAACGCCCATTTTCTGAGTCTGCATTGTACGAACTAGATTTGAATACAATGCAAGTGGATACAATTTGGACCAATCAGAAATTTGCAGGTGGAGCTCAATATTCTCCTGATGGAAAACAATTACTTATCTCAGCCTCGGCAGAAGCATTTGGGCAAGTTGGTAAAAATGTAAGTAAAGGTGCTATCGTAAATACGTATGACGGACAGCTATTCATTATGAATTTGTCTGACAAAAATGTAGAGCCTATCACGAAAAACTTTAATCCTGCAGTATCGAATGCTGAATGGAATACCTTCGACAAGAATATATACTTTACTGCAGAAGACCAAGCCTATGTGGGAGCATTTAAATACGACACTCAGAAAAAGGAGATTGAGAAGCTTCCGGTAAAAGAAGACGTAATTCAAATTTTCACGCAAGCTGCTGATGCGCCGATTGCATTATATGCAGGGCAAAGTGTTTCGAATGCGGGCAATGGTTATATTTTGGATACCAAAAGCAACGAATCGAAAGAGTTAATAGACCTAAGTACTGAACGCTTGAAAGATGTGAAACTCGGTGAGGTAAAAGACTGGACGTTTAAATCGAAACAGGGTGTTACCATTGATGGTCGCTTTTATCTTCCTCCCAACTTCGATCCTGCTAAAAAGTATCCGATGATTGTTTATTATTATGGTGGAACTTCTCCTACATCACGCATGTTTGAAAGTCGCTATCCGCTTCACGTTTATGCAGCTCTCGGATATGTTGTTTATACCATTAATCCAAGTGGTACAACTGGTTATGGTCAAGATTTTGCAGCAAAACATGTAAATGCCTGGGGTAAAACTACTGCGGATGATATTATTGACGGCACAAAGAAGTTTTGCGAGGAGCATAACTTTGTAGATAAAACAAAGATTGGTTGTATCGGAGCTTCATATGGTGGGTTCATGACACAATACTTGCAAACTCGTACTGATATTTTTGCTGCTGCAATTTCTCATGCTGGTATTAGCTCGATATCTAGTTATTGGGGGGAAGGATATTGGGGATATGCATATAGCTCAGCCGCTAGTGCAAATAGTTATCCTTGGAATAACCCAAAACTTTATGTTGAACAAAGTCCACTTTTTAATGCAGATAAAGTAAAAACACCTATCCTTTTCCTTCATGGATCAGTAGATACAAACGTTCCAGTTGGAGAAAGTATTCAAATGTTCACAGCTTTGAAATTGCTGGGTAAAGAAACTGCATTTATACAAGTTGAAGGGGAAGATCATGCAATACAAGCTTACCAAAAGAGATTGGATTGGAATTATGCTATTTTTGCTTGGTTTGCTAAATGGTTACAGCAAGAACCGGAATGGTGGAATAGTCTTTATCCCAAAAAGAATCTTTGATAGACAGATCGGAAGAGCACACGTCTGAACTCCAGTCACTCCGGAGAAA
>CAMTPD010000284.1 GCA_947074265.1 uncultured Porphyromonadaceae bacterium | reverse complement strand
CCGTAGTTTTATAGAGCGCGTGATTGGAAACAGCAAAGCCATACAATTGCAACACCCCTGTTACCGCCTCAACTACACCCACAAGAACAAGCAATACTAAAAGCCAAGTCTTAAGCTCCGGCATATTGGTCAAAAGAATTCGCAGAGAAAACCAAGCGACGAGCAACTGAGCATACAGCCACAACCTCTCCACTCCCGGATTCAATTCGTAATTGTAAGTAAGTAACACAATGGCTCCAAATATCAATACCAAAGTATCACTTCCATTTAGCACGAGTGCGAACCTTGACCGAAAAGCAACAAGCAAAGCCAGACTACCCACACACCACACAGGCATAGCAGCATGCAACCAAGCCGACTTCTGCACAACCGCCCCCACAGTTTCCAATCTATCGAAAGCAAAAACGGTATATACTAAATATGCAAATAACGAAACAAGCAATACGCTTTGCATCAAAGGCACATAACTCTTTAATTTCAAGTTTATCCTCATCGCAACTCAATCAAGTGGAAAGTTTTCATCTATATCGTATGCAAAATACTGCCTGCCGTTTCGATATACAAACACCTGCTCTTCGCGCCCCTTGGTTAAGTTGCGCAACCAAAGCAACGCATTCTTTGGTGCCGAAAAAGTAATCGTTCTATCTGTCGCTGTCTTTCGTCCCAATGAAACCCAGCCGGCAGTTCCATTCTGATAAAACAACTCATATTCATCACCTGGCCAAATAAAGTTATCATCATTACGAGGATAGAAAACAATTTTCTCAATATTAGTGGGGACACCTAAGTCATATTTGATAAAGCAATTCTTGTCTCTTGATTCGAAAAACGAAAGGATATTTCCATCTGTAAGCCTATCTAATGCATGCAAAGGCTCTAAATCTGAGATTCGTTTCAATGGTATTTGTGACAGACCTTCTGCATCCTCCTTATATAACATTATATCAGCAAACTCGATTCGACTATCTTTGGGAGAAGAATATTTAATAAAACGAAACTTCTTATCCCGCCTTTCCGGAAATAACTCGTTATAGTTAGAGCGAAGTGTATCCTTAAACTCCCATATAATATCTTTATCTTTGAACGACGAATCATTCGACGCCTCAATTCGAGCTCCTAAAACCCCACGATGCAAAAAACTAAAATAGTTCTTCATAAGAGGCATCTTTCGAGTTAAGTCGATCGTTTCATTAAAACCCTCATTAGGCTTTAAATAATGAATCGTATCTTTTACATATACAAACGGGTATCCGGCAACCTGCAAATCACAACCTTTCTTTGTTAATGCTTGATATATACAATTCGGTTCTATATTTTTAAATGTAGCCATACTCTTATCACTTTGCGTTACATCAATAGGAAGCCATCCACGCGGCGAAAATATTCCCAAATAAACATTTTCATCTTTACGTGAGTCTATTTCAACATCAACAATATTCTCTCCATAATAATCAGATGTGACATCCTTTATAAAGCGATTGCGAAAATGAACCGGTACATTTTCATCCATTGTAATACCTTCAATGGATTCTTCTTGCCAACCATAGCAATAACGGTATACTTTACCTCGCTTTCGTCCATCATCTCTTAATGTATCACGCGAAGCATTAAATGTTTCTATTCCAAATTGAAGGAACTTGCCTGTTGTATCACGCAATACATTCCAATAGTGTGGATTTTGATATTCGGGAGAATACGTAAAAAAGTCAGATGCAATCGGTATTCCGCATGCACGCATTGTATAAATTGTAAAGTCGCACACATCACGACAATAACCCATTCGATGATTAAACAGAAAATCTGCTTTCTGGTGAGGTATTGTTAACTCCGTATTCCAGTAATAACTTCGACTACGCAATGTGTCTGTCAACACATTACAAGCTTCTACAACATCTGTGCCTTGATACATAGAGTCTAGATGTGCCGAATAAGAATCATAATACAACCTGCGCCATGAAGAAAGGGGCTCATCACCTATTCGATAAGGAAGAATCAACTCACAAAAATCCTCAAACGAAAGACTCTGATTCCATACATATTTCTCTCGCACTTCAAAAGCAAGCTCAATATTCTCAATTAAATATTCGGATGTAATCACATGAGCATCAAACACCTTCGGTAGAGAATAGAGCGAAGTCTTGTTCCATCTCTGAATTTCTTCTTGAGGAACATCTTCTCTTCGCTCCCTTTTCTCAATGTATTGTTGCAACGAATCAAGTTGCCACCCCGAGTATCCATACCAACGAGGCATATTACGAATCAAAAACTTAGCAGCCTCAAGACGCTCTGATTTATTCGCATAATGAGAAAGCACTTTCTCTAGCTCACCTCTGTTATCCCCTGCAAAAGACAAAGCATGCTCTAATTGTGTATCACGATCATAAAACCACGATACACCAAACAGTATTAAAGCAGCTAGTGCAATAATATGTATTAGTTTTATCTTCATTATTCCTTTTTATCAGTCGATCAATTTCAAAAAACGATCCCAACGAAATTTTCCTGTTACTGCGTCTTCCGATTTCCAGATTAACCAAGCTTTACCCACAATATACTCTTCTGGAACAAGTCCCCAATAACGAGAATCCTTTGAGTCAACAACAAAATCTCCTGCCATAAAGTAATAATTACTTTTAAAGCAATATCCCTTTATTCGCTTATTATTTAGAAAAGCAATTGAGTCTTTATATGTCAACTTTGTTTTTTGCTCCCATTCTATCAAACGCTTATACAGTGTAAAATTTGTTCTGTTCATTGCGATAGAATCACCTTTCATTGGGATATACAGCGGTCCAAAATCTTTAATATTCCAATTCAATGTACTATCGTATGGATAAGCCGAATATGCATCGGGATATATCTCTGCTTCAGATTTCATTGATAATTCTTTTTGGTATTCTTTATTACCTAAGGAACCATCTACTCCTTTTACGGTGTAAACCCCATTTATAATAGACAACGAATCTCCGGGTAACCCCACACATCGCTTTACATAATACTTTAAAATATGCATTTCAAGCTTTTCTACATTATTGGGATATGGATTATTAAAAACCAAAACATCATTTCGCTGTACCCTTCGCAATCCAACTATTCGAAAAATATCAACCTGTTCCAAACGCAATGTTGCAAACACATTGAAAACTCTAGGTCCATATATTGGTTTTGCAACCAATATATAATCACCTGATTGTAAACAAGGTAACATCGAAAAAGAGGGTATTTTGAATGATGCAAGCAAAAATATATAACTTATGCAATATAGTAGACTTAAAGCAAAACAGAATCGTATTATTTGATTCATCTCTAATATTAGATCTTTACTAATGCTAAGTCATATTCTAAAATCTTATCTTCTTCACCTATTGCGTACAACATATTTGTTGTTGGATTTATATGGAATCGCACAAACCATTTATCAAAAAATACGGTTCCTTTCAATAAACCGTCCCAATCATAAACGTCAACTATAGATTTTGAATCTTGATGTCCTCGAAGAACCCAGATGTGATCAGCAGAAGCAGACGCAATATAATGCTCTCTTGTACTATCATCCATAATCTTTTTAAAATCAGAACCATCCTTCTTAGATCGGAAGAGCGTCGTGTAGGGAAAGAGGGTACGTCCTGGTGTAGAGCACGG
>CAMTPD010000283.1 GCA_947074265.1 uncultured Porphyromonadaceae bacterium | reverse complement strand
GGACAAGAAGCATTCGAAGGTCTTAAAGTATTCAAAGGAAAAGACGGTAAAATGCGTGTTTTCAGAATTGATGAGAATGCAAAACGTCTACGTGAATCGTGTAAAGGTATTATGATGGCAGAGCTGCCAGAAGATATGTTTATCGAAGCAGTAGAAAAGGTTGTAAAGCTAAACGAACGTTTTGTTCCACCGTATGAAAGTGGAGCATCACTTTATGTACGTCCGCTTCTTATCGGATTGGGTGCGCAAGTTGGCGTAAAACCTGCAAACGAATATCTCTTTATGATCTTTGTAACACCGGTAGGTCCATATTTTAAAGCAGGCTTTAAACCAACACCAATGGTTATTCTTAGAGGTTATGACAGAGCAGCACCTCTTGGTACTGGAACTTATAAAGTTGGTGGTAACTATGCTGCAAGTCTATCAGCTGGAGAAAAAGCCCATGAAATGGGTTATTCAGCCGTGCTTTATCTAGATGCAAAGGAGAAAGAGTATATCGATGAGTGTGGTCCGGCAAACTTTTTCGGAATTAAGGATAATACATATGTAACACCACTTTCTTCATCTATTCTACCTTCGATTACGAATAAGAGTTTGATGCATTTGGCAGAGTCGATTGGTATGAAAGTAGAACGTCGCCCAATACACGAAGATGAGTTGGCTACATTTGCAGAAGCTGGGGCATGTGGAACAGCCGCTGTTATTAGTCCTATTCAGCGAATTGACGACGTTGATATGAATAAGTCATATGTGTTTTCTAAGGATGGAGAACCTGGTCCTGTTTCTACAACATTATACAATAAGCTTCGAGCTATTCAATACGGAGATGAACCAGATCAATTTGGTTGGGTGAAAGTTATTGAGTAATAAAATACGAAAGGATTGATGTGTTAATTTATTAATACGTCAATCCTCTTTTTTTTAACTGCAATCTTAAATATATGCAGTTTTGCTATCTCTGGTTTGCAAATAATAAAATACTTGTTACATTTGCAGGGCTAGAAAAAATTGAAAGTGGAGGCATTTTATAGAACACATAACTACCTTGTAGAGCATTTGGTTTCACCTGTTCGTCGCCGATTGATGGATGAAATCAATTGGGAAGATCGTCTTATAGGGATCAAAGGTTCTAGAGGAGTAGGAAAAACAATATTCCTATTGCAGTATGCAAAAGAGTATTTTGGTAAAAACAATAGAGAGTGTCTATATATTAATTTAAATCACCTCTATTTTACAGAACGTACAATTATTGATTTTGCAGAAGAATTTATCGCAAAAGGAGGGAAGGTCCTTTTGATAGATCAGGTTTTTAAATATCCGGATTGGTCAAAAGAACTTCGTTATTGTTTCGATAACTATCCGGCTCTGAAAATTGTATTTACCGGCTCGTCTGTAATGCGATTAAAAGAAGAAAATCCTGATTTATCAGGGAAGGTTGTTTCTTATAATTTGCGAGGATTCTCATTTAGAGAGTATCTAAACATTACGTGTAAGACCAATTTTGCGCCATACACATTGCAAGAGATCTTGGAGAATCATGAGCAGATCGCAGAGAAGATATGTGAGATAATAAAGCCCCAAATTCATATTCACGACTATATTCACCACGGATTCTATCCTTTCTATCTAGAGAAAAGAAACTTCTCGGAAAACCTCTTGAAAACAATGAATATGATTCTGGAGGTGGATGTATTATCAATTAAGCAAATAGAACAACGCTATTTGCCAAAGATTAGAAAACTACTTTATTTGATGGCCATTGGTTCGCCTTGTACACCCAATGTAAGTCAGTTGAGTATAGAAATTGAAACATCGCGTGCTACAGTAATGAACTATTTGAAGTACTTAACTGATGCACGTCTTATCAATATGCTTTATCCGGTAGATGAAGAATATCCTAAAAAACCGGCCAAAGTATATATGAACAACACCAATTTAATGTTTCCTGTTCGTCCTACAAAAGTAGATGAGCAGGCTCTACGTGAAACATTCTTTTATAATCAAGTAATAACAGACAACAAACTAAACTCTGTATCGAATAAACAAGTTCACTTCTTAGTCAATCAGAATCAATCATTTAAAATCGTAGATTCGATGCGAGGACGTAACAATCCCGATTTAATTTACGCAGTGGATAAGATTGAAAAAGGAAATGGCAATGTAATTCCTTTATGGATTTTTGGTTTCTTGTATTAAGTATATTGTATCCCTAATATAAATTGGACTATGACAAAACAAAAAAAGTTTTTGACTTGTGATGGTAACCAAGCTGCAGCACACATCGCTTATATGTTTAGCGAAGTAGCAGCTATCTATCCAATCACACCATCATCAACAATGGCTGAGTATGTTGATGAATGGGCTGCGGTAGGCAGAAAAAATATTTTCGGCGAAACTGTTCGCGTAGAAGAAATGCAATCAGAAGCAGGTGCAGCAGGTGCACTTCACGGATCTCTACAAGCCGGAGCATTATCAACAACCTTCACAGCATCTCAAGGTTTGTTGTTGATGATCCCTAACATGTACAAGATCGCGGGTGAATTGCTTCCATCTGTATTCCACGTATCTGCTCGTGCATTGGCATCGCATGCTCTATCAATCTTCGGTGACCACCAAGACGTTATGGCAGCTCGTCAAACAGGTTTTGCTATGTTGGCTACAGGTTCAGTTCAAGAAGTAATGGACTTGGCTGGTGTTGCTCACTTGGCAACAATCAAGTCTCGTATTCCATTTATGCACTTCTTCGACGGTTTCCGTACATCTCACGAAATCCAAAAAATTGAAGCTCTAGACAACGAAGATCTAGCTCAATTTATCGACCAAGATGCATTGGCAGAGTTCCGCAAAAGAGCACTTAACCCAGAAAATCCGGTTGCTCGCGGTACAGCTCAAAACCCAGATATTTACTTCCAAGCTCGCGAAGCATGTAACCCATTCTACGATGCGGTTCCTGCTATTGTTGAAGAGTACATGGAAAAACTTTCTACAGTAACTGGTCGTAAATACGGCTTGTTCGATTATTACGGTGCACCAGATGCAGAGCGCGTTATCATCGCGATGGGTTCTGTAACTGAGGCTATCCGCGAAGCAATCGATCACCTTGTAGCAGCAGGTGAAAAAGTAGGTTTGGTTGCAGTACACTTGTACCGTCCATTCTCTGCTAAACACTTCCTAGGTGCAGTTCCTGCAACAGCAAAACGTATTGCTGTTCTTGACAGAACAAAAGAACCGGGAGCTACAGGCGAACCGCTTTACCTAGACGTAAAAGACTGTTTCTACGGACAAGAAAATGCTCCTGTTATCGTAGGTGGTCGTTACGGTTTGTCATCAAAAGATACTACTCCTGCGCAAATTCTTTCAGTATATGAAAACCTTGCGTTGCCACAACCTAAAAATCAGTTTACTATCGGTATCGTAGACGACGTTACATTTACTTCTCTTCCAAAGAAAGAAGAAATTGCGTTTGAAAACGGTCCTTACGAAGCTAAGTTCTATGGTTTGGGTGCTGACGGTACTGTAGGTGCAAACAAAAACTCAATCAAAATCATTGGTGACAATACAGATAAATATTGTCAGGCATACTTCTCTTACGACTCGAAGAAATCAGGTGGTTTCACTTGTTCTCACCTTCGTTTCGGTGATGATCCAATCCGTTCTACAT
>CAMTPD010000282.1 GCA_947074265.1 uncultured Porphyromonadaceae bacterium | reverse complement strand
CACGCTTGGCATAGTTACTGTCGCCCCACCCTGTTTCGATAGCAGCCTGAGCCAATATCATTGCCGGATTCAGATCAAACGCACGGCCCGCTTCGCTAGCAGCCCCATAGAGCTGCTTTACAAACGAAGCCTTTTTTCCAAGAAATGGATTTCCTTTCTTTGTCATACTAGTCGATGCTATGCGGTTTGTCACACTCTACAGACACACCTACCGTTTCGAGCATCTCAAAGCGAGCATCTTTCTGCACCTCGAGCAGCGACAGACTCGGACGAAACAGCAAACGCGGAGTTTTCATCAACGACACCTTAAACTCTTCGGCAGTCTCTACTCCCGCACTACCGGCCTTGAGTTGCAGGTTGCCAAAGCCATCGATCACCACGGTTTCGCCACGAAGCAAAGCTTTTTTAGCCATCAACACCATCGCGCTGATTACCATGCGCACATCCGGCTCGGTAGCCGAACACGTATCGGTAATATCCGTGCACAATTGCTTGAAAGAATATTTGCCCGTAACTTTGGTAATACCATAAACCAATTTTGCATCTGCCGCCGCACCCTTACGCATGTCTTTTCTCAAAACTGTTTTGTACTTTAATGCCATAATCTAAACGTTGTTTTTAAGTGAATAATTTGTTGTTACTTTTTGATTACGACACAAATATAAAACACGCCAAAAGAGGCAATTACATCTTTGTACGTTCCTGTGTTTTTATAGACTTATCTGTACTTTTTTGTACGTCTTTCTCACTCATTTCAGGCGTATTTTTCGTATATTTAATGCAATAACAAGATCGAAAAATTATGAATAAAACAACAGAAGCTAACCGATTCGAACTCCGCTCCTACTCCTTTATGGAACTCGCCTGCCTGTACAATCCGGGCAACACACCTCAGGCAGCATCGCGCACACTGGCACGCTGGATCAAAGACACCCGCGGACTCAAACCTGCCCTCATCGAGAAAGGCTGGCGACCGTATATGAAGATTTGGCCACCCATGTTGGTCGCATGCATTGTCGGTTTCCTGGGCGAGCCCTAACCACGTATCCGAAACCTCAGCCCACTATCGGAAACGAAAAAAAGTCTTCCCGAACACCTGAAAAAGTATTCGAGAAGACTTTTTAAATTCTCCGTGAAGACAGTTTACACTCTCCACGAAAACAATTCTCCGTATTCGTGAAAACTATTTACCCTCTTCACACACAGCCTCTGTCCACCAAGAGTTGTCCCAGATGTTGGTAGGCGCATCAATGCTTTCGTAACGACCGTTGTTGTAATTGTAGCGTAACATACACTGGCCACTCACACCCAGTTCGCGCCAACGCACCTTCTCTATCGTCACACGCACAAAGTTTTTGTTGCCCTCGCTGTCTTCCTCTTCCTTGCCCGAGCGGTACACCACAACTCCCACATCGGCTCTATTAAAGAAGTGAGACGAACCGCTGATGTCGTACATCGTAGGCTCTTTGTAGCGTTTGGCACCGGCAGCACTATTGAGCACCTCCATTTTGCGCGGGTGAGCAATCAGAATAATCAACACGTTGTATTTTCGGGCAAAAGCCGTGAGCACGCCCAGCAAGTGATTGATATACTCGGTTTCGTTCTCCCCTTGCATGCGTTTGTATTCGAGCGTATTGAAGGGATCTATCGTGATCACCTGCACCCCTTCGCGCAGCACCAGCTCTTCGCAGGTTTTCAGTATGGCATCTACCGAACTGATTGCCGGGTTTACAAAGAAATAGTTTCGCTTGATGTCGTCGTACACCGCCTTGAGGTCGCCACTGGCCAGCGATTCCATATTAAACTTCCTGCCCGTAATCTTAGACGAAAGTTTGCTCATGTGGTACTCTGCCGGCTGATTTTCGGGACTATACACACCTATCTTCCAGCCGTGCATGCGGTTGAGACGAAGCGTAAGGAAATCGACAAACTCCGATTTGCCGTGTCCGGGAATGCCCGTAACCACCACAAACGAACCCAAACGCCAACGCACCACATCGTCCATCGGGTCAAAACCCAATCGCTCGCCACGCATTCCGCCATGCACAAGGTACGACTCGAAGTCGTCGTAATTGAGCGACAACACATTGGGAATGGGTATTTCGGTAGCATCCTCAAGTGCCTGCACCAAGGCATTGGCACCTTTTGCCACCAACAACTCGTTGGCATCCTTGTACTCTCCGAAGTTGACACGACGACAACGCTTGCTTCCCAGTTCGGCAATCAACACCGCGGCAAGCTCATCGCCCTTGGTATCGTTGTCGGTCGCAATGTAGATGGTCTCTACCTGCTCCAACTGTTTTTTGTAAGCCTCGAGCCACTTCAGCTCACGCGGTCCGCCCCCGTTGGGCGTAGACGAAGAAGATTTGATCCCTGCCACAATAAACGAAAGGGCATCGGGCTCACCCTCGGTAATCACCCAGTAAGGATACTTCCCAATCACATCCGCATTGTACGGAATTTGCTTGGCACCTGCCGGCGTCGCGGCAAACTGTTTCACATCGGTTCCGCGCGTTTTGACGCTGTGGTCGAGACCTCCTTCCTGATAGACAAACCCGATGCACTCTTTGCCGTTTCGCTGCTTGAGGCTAAACACACCCTGTTGCTTGGCAAACTCCGGATCAATGCCCCGGGCACGAAAGAATTGACATCCTTTTTCCGAAAGCACACGCACCCCCTTTGGGAAAGTCGTATTGAGAAAATCGTGTGCTGCCTGCGGATCACTCATATTGGGCGCAATTTGTTCCATTTGCACTTTCAGGTTTTTGTTTTCTGATTTGTTGTTTTCCATCGGAAATTTAATTTAAAGATTCGTATTCAAATTGATTTTAGATAATAAATTCCATCTCTACCACCCGGGTAGTCGCCACCGGTTCGCTAGAGGCTAGCACAGGTTTTCGATCACCTGCACTCGAATGAAAGCTCGGGTTGTAAGCCTTCCTGTCTTTGTCGTAAAACACCACATTGCAATAGTAGCAAAAGCCATAACCTTTTTGGGCATTCCAACGAAACGACCGGTTGCGCTTGTCGGTACGTTTGTGGTGACAGCCCGGACAAAAACCGCGCGTCGCTTTCAAATGCCCCAAGTCAAAATTATGCTCCTCTCCTGTTTGCTTATTGATCAAGTCTATCATCCCTCTGTTTTTCATGTTGCTCCATCCTCCATTTACCATACCGATGACCGACAGGAAAATCGGTATGGTTATATATTTATATATATAGTGTTTTTTCGTCTGTTTTTTTGCAACCTAAAACCACAGCTCAACCATTGATAAAGCTATCATGCTGAGGGGTTTCCACCACAATCACCGCCTTTCTTTCAGGTTTATTTTGTACCTGTAACCGTGCATTTTGCACTCGTGACCGTGCATTTTGCATCTGTGGCCGTGCATTTTGTGTTCGTGACCGTGCATTTGCGTATCGTTTTGCACCATGCTGTACCTCGGTTCCAAATACAAACGCAAAACCCTGTTTTTTAACCACTAAGCACAACTTTGCATATTTAGTGCGGATATTGCGACCTAACATGAAATAGTCGAAATCAACAACAGAAAGAATACCTCCCATAATCTGCTTAAAGTTGGTATCAAACACCACATCTCACTTGTCATTGGCCAGCCAAAGAGGATACATCGCCAACAAAACACAGATCGGAAGAGCACACGA
>CAMTPD010000281.1 GCA_947074265.1 uncultured Porphyromonadaceae bacterium | reverse complement strand
GAGATTCTCCGGAGTGACTGGAGTTCAGACGTGTGCTCTTCCGATCTGAAAACTCTTAATTTAAACGAAATGATTAAAGCAGATAATATTACAATATCATACAATGACCTTACCCCATTACAAGACTTTTCTTTTGAAATTCCGACAAATGCAAAATGTGTATTAACCGGGCCTTCCGGTAAAGGAAAGTCTTCACTTCTCAACAGCATCGCAGGATTTGTAACACCGACAAAAGGGAAACTTTACATACAGGATCTTGAGATCAATGAACACAACATTGCTCAAATACGTAAAACGATTAGTTACCTTCCTCAGGAATTAAATATCGATTTACCCTCTTGCAAACAATTGCTTTATTACCCTTTTACCTTTAAGGTCAACAAAAGCATCAAACCAACAGACAACGAAGTAAAGCAGATTCTTGAAAAGCTACTTCTTCCCGCTGATATATTAGAAAAACAACTCTCTGAAATATCAGGTGGACAAAAACAACGATTGGCTTTAGCTTCAATCCTGTTACTTAAACGCCCCATTCTTTTACTCGACGAACCAACATCGGCACTTGACGATGCATCGACGAATGCAGTTATAGACACAATCCAAGCTCTAAAACAAGTCACTGTTATTTCAGCATCACACGATTCGCGATGGATTGAAAAAATGAATCTTTCGATTTCTCTTTAACATCTTCTAAATAATAAAACAACTCACAATGGGAGCACAAGATATTAGCTGGTTACACCTAGCCATGGGATACATCTTATTGGTTATCCCCATCACAATTTCTACTTATTATAAAATGGGATTAGCGAAAGACGCAATCATCTCAGTACTTCGAATGACCATCCAACTGCTACTTGTCGGAGTATATCTTGAATTCATATTCCAGTTAGACAATCCATTTATCAACTTAGCATGGGTAGCCATAATGCTAAGCGTCACAACATACACCATTTTACAACGATCAAACTTAAAGCAGCTTCGCTTCTTTGCCCCTGTATGGAGTGCGATATTCATCAGTATTTTAGTTGTAGACTTCTTTCTGCTCTACCAAGTACTTGATTTAAAATCCTTGACAGACGCACGTTATCTAATTCCGATTACCGGAATGCTTATCGGAAACACGCTCGCCGATATTGTAACGTCAATGAATGTCTTTTATACCAACATCAACAAACAAAAAAACACCTATCGATATGCCTTAGCAAATGGAGCAACGCAAGGTGAAGCTCTGAATATATTTATGCGTGATGCAATGAAAGTGTCTATGAATAGAGGACTTGCAAGTACTGCGGTAATGGGACTAGTATCTTTACCTGGCATGATGACAGGACAAATACTTGGAGGAAGTTCTCCTTCTATTGCTATAAAATATCAGATACTTATCGTAATTACCATATTCGTATCCTCTTCTGCCAGTGTGTTTCTTACACTTTTGTTTACCAAACGAAAAGCAATAGACCCTTTTGGTAATCTACGCAAAGAGATTTTTAAAAAATAAATTACAACCGGCATCCTAAAATGATGCAAATAATCTCATTTACACCAAAATCACTACATGTAGTGATTGCGGCGCTTTGTAGAAACTTGTTACTTTGCTAAAAAATTAACAAGATTGTTCTATGAAGCGCCTTTTTATTTTTTCGCTATCGGTACTTGGAAGTTTGGCGTTGCAGCAAAGCATTGCGGCAGATAAGCTTACAACCGATACACTGCGTACCTATAATCTAAATGAAGTCGTTATCACCTCTTCTACTAAAGAAACCAACAAACTACAATCACTACCTTCAGCTATATCTGTGATTTCTCCGCTTGCCATACAAAGCAGACAAATCGAAGCAGTTAAGAATCTGAGTGGTTTTGTTCCGAATCTTTTTATTCCGGATTACGGTGCAAAACTAACCTCTGCGATATATATTCGAGGTATCGGCGCACGTAGTAGCGGACAGTCAATAGGTCTTTACATCGATAATGTACCTTATCAAAATAAAAGCACATTCGACTTCAACCTAAACGATATACAACGCATCGAAGTATTGCGTGGACCACAAGGTACACTTTACGGACGTAATGCGATGGGAGGTATTATCAATGTATATACACTCTCTCCTTTTCAATACCAAGGCACAAAGCTATCTGTATCGGGAGGAGGCTATGGCGAATTTGCAGCAAAAGCATCTCACTACAATAAGTTAAGTAATAATGTAGGAATCTCCGTAAGTGGATATTACAATCGCAACGACGGATATTTCCGCAATGTATATACAGGAAAAAGAGCCGACTGGGAAGAAGCAGCCGGTGGTAGAATTAAACTCGATTGGTTGATCAAACCATCATTGAAAGCATCCATTCAAAGCAGCTTTGACTATACCAATCAGGGTGCGTTTGCCTACGGCTTACTGCGCGAAGGCTCAAAAGAAGTAGAAAGCGTAAACTATAATGATCCCGGATCGTATTATCGTCGCGTGGTAAATAACAGCATCAATTTAGAATATCGAACCGACAATTTTATATTGAGCTCTACAACCGGGCAACAATACTTCATGGACCGTATGCAAATGGATCAAGATTTTACCGAAAAATCGATCTTTACTCTTACACAAAAACAACGTCAAAACTCGGTAAGTGAAGAACTAGCCATCCGATCTAACAACCAAAACAACTATAAATGGTCGTTTGGAACATTCGGATTCTACAACTATTTACATACCGACGGACCGGTAACTTTCAAGCAAGATGGTGTACAAGGGATTCTACAGAAAGTATTTGACGAACTAAAAGAAGAAAACCCTAAAGCTCCGTATATAAAGATTACCGATAAAGAAATTTATATTCCGGGCACATTCAAAACGCCATCGTATGGTGTTGCTCTGTTCCATCAATCTACATTTGAAGACTTATTTACAGATGGATTATCTTTCACAGCCGGACTTCGCTTCGACTATGAAAAGGCAGAACTACGCTACAATACCAATATTGAGATGAATACGCTTATTGATATGGGACGTCCGGGAATGCCTCCTATGCCAATGGCACTTCGAGATACTTTGCAAGGAAAAACATCGATGGACTTTACGCAGCTCTTGCCTAAGTTTGCCGTAAAATACGAATTTAGTCCCAAGCAGTTTGTTTATGCATCGGTAACCAAAGGCTATAAAGTAGGCGGATACAACGTACAGATGTTTGCCGACTTAATACAAGAAAGTCTCAAGAATAAATTCAACCCCGGAGGAACAACAACATCTATTCAAGATGCCGTTTCGTACGCACCTGAAAAAAGTTGGAACTATGAATTGGGCGGACGCTGTGATATCATACCCGAACACCTCAATGCAGACATCACATTCTTTTACATGGATATCGATGATATTCAATTAACCAAGTTTGTAAATAGCGGAAACGGACGTATCATTGCTAATGCCGGAGCGGCATCAAGTTATGGAGCTGAAGTTTCATTGCGTAGTCGTATTACCGATGCACTTTCGGCCGATTTAAATTACGGCTACACACATGCAACGTTCAAGAACTACGACGACGGCAAAAACAATTACGAAGGAAACTATATTCCATATACACCGAGACATACCTTCTCCGTAGGAATCAACTATGCACGCACATTGCGCTGTAAAGTTATTGATCAGGTAAGTTTTGCAACGCAATACACTGCAGCC
>CAMTPD010000280.1 GCA_947074265.1 uncultured Porphyromonadaceae bacterium | reverse complement strand
CTAAACGTCTTTTGTTTATATCGGCTATTATATGTATTTGTGGTTTAAATTATTTAAATTAAAAGGCATAATGCTCTTTAAGTATTAAAAAGTAATCTATATATGCGTTTAAATGTGTTTATGCTAAATGGTTGTTTCTTGTTAATATTGTTTAGTTTATTTGGGTTTGCATAGGATGAGAACCTAATTATGTTTTAAATCATATTTTGAGAAATCTTACAAAATCACATTAATAATAAGGTGTGAAAGCTTATAGAATCATCAGAATGTTATAATTTAGCGAAAAACCATTCATAAAGATATGAAATCAGCATACAGAAGATTGATCGCTACCTTACTCGTTTTATGTGCTATTCATTCATTACAAGCTCAAGAGTATTCAGACTACGAAACAAATTATCAAATTAGTTTTAACTATGGAGTTCAGTCTTCCTTCAAAGGCCGTGGATTTGACTCCGGTCATGGATATGCCATACAGGCTGCTTATTTTCCATATGGTCGTACAGGAATGCGAGTTGGGTTTAATTCGTACGATGGATTTAGTGGTGTCGAAAAATACAATACCTTTCCACTTTACTTTGCTTATCGAATAGAGTCGAGCGGTCCATCAACGTCGCCGGCCGGTACTTATTCGGAAAATGCTTTTGAAGATATGATCTGGCAATGCATATCACTATTACCAAGTTCGTTAGAATTTAATCTTGGTCTGTCTCCCGGTTATTTTAAAGGAAACGGATCACAACAATGGATAAGTAATGATGGAGGTATCACTTACTATAGTGATTATTTTCATGTAAGGAAGAAGTTCTCATGTTCGATAGATGCATCTGTGCGTGCAACTTTTTACATCTGGCGATTCGGGTTGAGTATAACACCGTCGTTAAGTTACCTACTTACTCGTAACATCGAACGTGTTTCAGATATTCCGGAACTGTCAGAGCGCAATCCTTCCCGATGGTGGGGCGGCGTTTCCTTTGGAGCATCGTTCCGATTTTAGGGCGAAAAGAAGAATTCGGTTAATATAATATACTGCTTTGGTGAAATACTGATTTTTTCATTGCGATGTTTTTATGATCTTAGCAACGCTAACTCAAATAAAGAGATCCATGAAAAAACAATTGTCAATAGTACTACTTGCGACTTGCTGTATAACGGTACAAGCTCAAAATACTAAAACCATCTATCAAAAAGGATGGATTGATTTTAATAAGAATGGAAAGAAGGATGTATACGAAGATCCTACACAATCTATCGATGCAAGGGTACAAGACTTGCTAAACCAAATGAGTCTTGATGAAAAGACTTGTCAAATGGCTACACTTTACGGTTCGGGCCGAGTATTAAAAGACTCAATGCCTACAGCGATGTGGAAGTCGGAAATCTGGAAAGACGGGATTGGAAATATAGATGAACAGCACAATGGTTTGGGTAAGTTCAAATCACAATTCTCTTTTCCTTACAGAACCAGTGTGGATGCGCGGCATACAATGCAACGTTGGTTTGTTGAAAATACCCGTTTAGGTATTCCGGTCGATTTTACAAATGAAGGCATTCGCGGACTGTGTCACGATCGGGCTACATTTTTTCCTGCGCAATGCGGACAAGGGGCAACATGGAATAAAGAATTGATTGCCCGTATCGGAGAGGTCACAGCAAAAGAAGCGAACGCTCTTGGTTATACCAATATTTATTCGCCTATTCTCGATATTGCCCAAGACCCTCGTTGGGGTAGGGTTGTTGAGTGTTACGGGGAAGATCCGTTTTTGGTAGGAACACTGGGTAAACAAATGATTACTGCTCTGCAAAAAGAAAACCTTATTGCTACCCCCAAACATTTTGCCGTATATAGCATTCCGGTAGGTGGTCGCGATGAAGATACGCGCACCGATCCGCATGTTGCACCTCGCGAAATGCGAACACTATATCTCGAACCATTTCGCATGGCTTTTCAAGAAGCAGGGGCTTTGGGTGTAATGAGCTCATACAATGATTACGATGGAGAACCAATTTCTGCCAGTTCTTATTTTCTTACCGATATTCTTCGCAAAGACTGGGGATTTAAAGGATATGTTGTTTCCGATAGTGAAGCTGTAGAGTTTGTACATACCAAACATAAAGTAGCCGAAACCTTGGTCGATGCAGCAGCAGCTGTAGTAAATGCAGGATTGAACATTCGCACACAGTTTACACCACCACAAGACTTTATTATTCCCTTGCGTGAAGCAGTTGCTTCCGGAAAAGTGTCACAACAAATGCTCGATACTCGGGTATCAGAGATATTACGAGTGAAATTTCATCTTGGATTGTTTGACAACCCTTATCGAGGTAATATAAAAGAAGTAGAAAAGATCGTTCATTCCGAAGATCACAAACAAGTTTCACTAGAGGCGGCACGTCAGTCGATTGTTTTGTTGAAAAATGAAAAGCAAATACTTCCTTTATCAAAAGACTTGCAACAGATTGCAGTGATCGGTCCAAATGCAGATGAGCACAAAAACTTAATTTGCCGTTACGGACCGGCCAATGCACCTATTGTTACAGTTGTTGAAGGAATCAAAAGACAAATGCCTAAAGCAGATGTTATTTATGAGCAAGGATGTGATATCATAGATGCAAACTTTCCGGAAAGTGACTTATTCGATTATCCGCTCACAATAGATGAAAAGCAAAAAATAGAGAAAGCAGTAGAAGCTGCTCGTAAAAGCGAAGTTGCAATCGTCGTGTTGGGAGGATCGGAAAAGACTGTGCGTGAAAGCTACTCCCGTTCCGATCTTAACTTGCCCGGGCGACAAGAAGAACTGCTCAAAGCTGTTTACGAAACCGGTACTCCGGTAATACTCGTATTATTAGACGGAAGAGCAGCAACCATCAATTGGGCAGATAAATTTATTCCAGGTATTGTACATGCATGGTTTCCGGGTGAATATTGTGGACAAGCAGTATCAGAAGTCCTTTGGGGTGATTACAATCCCGGTGGAAAGTTAGCCGTGACATTTCCAAAAACAGTAGGTCAAATTCCATTTGCTTTTCCCTTCAAACCCGGGTCAGATACCAAAGGAGCAGCTCGTGTTTCGGGAGCACTTTATCCGTTTGGCTATGGACTTAGCTATACTACGTTTAACTATTCAGATTTAAAACTTTCTGCTTCTCAAATCGGTACGCAAGGCAATGTTGATGTTGAATGCATCATTACCAACACCGGAAACAAAAAAGGAGATGAAGTTGTACAATTATATATCAACGACGAATATAGTAGCGTAACTACTTATACCAAAGTGCTGAGAGGTTTCGAGCGCGTAACCTTAGAGCCCGGAGCTACAAAGAAAGTAGTCTTTACACTTACGCCACAAGAATTAGGCTTATGGAACAAACACAATGAGTTTGTTGTAGATCCCGGAAGTTTTGAAGTTATGATTGGAGCTTCGTCGCAAGACATTCGATTAAGAGATAAGTTTGAAGTTCGTTGAGTTTTACAATCCAATATACTCAATAAAGAAAGCCTCTCCCATATGCAGGGAGAGGCTTTTTATGTAATTACTTTGCAGGGTATCCTACTGTTTGAGACAGCGTGATCAATTGATCCTTCTTTAATTTCAATTGATTACTAAGCTCAACCTTATCGATCATAGCACGAATCACACAACTAAGTCCGTCCGATGCACAAAATAAAT
>CAMTPD010000279.1 GCA_947074265.1 uncultured Porphyromonadaceae bacterium | reverse complement strand
ATGTTTACAAAGTGCGATTTCTTTACAGCTTTTCGTTTTGATAATTCATATTTATGTGTACTTTTGTTTGTGTGAATGTGATATAAGTAACATAAAGGTAATGTTTATTACAAAAATACAGAAATATGCTACAGTTTACAAAAATGCAGGGAGCCGGCAACGATTATATATATGTAAATGGCTTCACTCACCAGATAGCAGACTATGCCGATGCGGCAAGAATACTTAGCGACCGTCATTTCGGAATCGGATCTGATGGCTTGGTAATGATTCTGCCCTCCGAAACATGCGATTTTAGAATGCGTATGTTTAACTCGGATGGTTCGGAATCGGAGATGTGTGGAAATGCATCGCGGTGTGTAGCAAAATATGTATACGACAAAGGCATGGTTAATAAAGATGTGATTACGCTTGAAACCGGTGCCGGCGTGAAAGTGCTGCGATTGAATATCGAAAATAATACGGTGAAAAGTGTGACGGTAGATATGGGTGAGCCGATTCTTGAGGCTGGCAACGTGCCGGTAACATGGAGTAGCGAAAGAATGATTGCCGAGCCGGTGCATGTAGATGGTAAAGACTGGCGCATTACGGCTGTTTCGATGGGTAATCCGCACGCAGTAATTTTTACCGAAAATATTAAAGATCTCGACCTTCCTTTCATTGGCCCTTTATTTGAGAACCACACAATCTTCCCCCGACGTACAAATACAGAATTTATCGAAGTAATAGACCGCAATACGCTTAATATGCGTGTGTGGGAACGTGGTGCAGGCGAAACGCTGGCTTGTGGTACGGGTGCTTGCGCTGTGCTTGTAGCTGCTGTGTTGAACGGACTTACCGAACGTAAGGCTACGATTCATTTGCTTGGGGGCGACCTGGTGATCGAATGGGACGAAAAGACAAATCATGTGTTTATGACAGGTGGTGCAGAGACTGTTTTTGAAGGAACAACCAATTTAGTTTAAGAAGAATAATATGGCGTTAGTTAATGAGAATTATTTGAAATTGCCCGGAAGCTATTTGTTTTCGGAGATTGCAAAGCGAGTAGAAGCCTTTAAAACTGCTAATCCTGAGGCGGAGATTATTCGTCTGGGTATTGGTGATGTTACCAAACCTTTGGTGCCTACGGTGGTAAAGGCGATGCACGATGCGGTAGATGAAATGTCTGTGGCTGCTTCTTTTAGAGGATACGGTCCGGAGCAAGGTTACCGCTTCTTGATTGATCAGATTATTGAAAATGATTTCCGTCCGCGTGGCGTAGAGCTTGAGTTTGACGAGGTATTCGTGAGTGATGGTTCTAAGAGCGACTGTGGAAATATCGGAGATATCTTAGGGATAGATAATACGGTGGCTGTAATGGACCCGGTTTATCCTGTATATATTGATACGAACGTGATGGCTGGTCGTGCCGGATCGTTGAACGAAATGGGCTATTGGAATAACTTGGTGTATATTCCATGTACGGCTGAAAATAACTTTGTGCCATCGCTTCCGGATAAGCGTGTAGATGTGATCTACTTATGCTTTCCGAATAATCCTACCGGTACTACACTGACAAAGGATCAATTGAAGCAGTGGGTTGATTATGCACTTGACAACCAAGCTATCATTTTGTTTGATGCGGCTTACGAGGCGTTTATCACGGAGGAGGATGTTCCTCATAGTATTTACGAAATCGAAGGTGCGAAGGAGTGTGCTATCGAGTTTAGAAGTTTCTCTAAAACGGCTGGTTTTACCGGTACTCGTTGTGCATACACAGTAGTGCCTAAGCAATTGATGGCTTATACGGCAGAAGGTGCTCCGGTTTCGTTGAACAAACTATGGAATCGTCGTCAGTGTACGAAGTTCAATGGTGTTCCTTATGTAATTCAGCGTGCTGCTGAGGCTGTGTATTCTGAAGAAGGAAAACGCCAGGTGAAAGAGGTGGTTGCTTATTACCTTGAAAATGCGAAGTTGATTCGCGAAGGACTGAAGGAGCAAGGACTGAGTGTAGTGGGTGGTGTAAACTCTCCATACATCTGGTTGAAAACTCCTGAAGGGATGTCTTCTTGGGATTTCTTTGACTTTATGCTTACGAAGCTGAATATCGTAGGTACTCCGGGTTCGGGCTTTGGTCCTAGCGGTGAGGGTTACTTCCGTCTTACGGCTTTTGGTACGCGTGAAAATTGCCTTGCGGCAATTGAAAGAATCAAAGGAGCTAAATTCTAGTATGTCATATTATTTACTGATTCTATAAAGGATTTGGTTTATTTCTTCGGCGAGGGTAATCGTCAAGAATGACTTTTGCCGGAGAAATAAACGGATTCTATCATCACAAGCTTAAAAATTATAAACTATGTCAATCTCACGTTTTCATGCTGTAGAGAAAGCATCGAACCGCAAGGCTGTAGATGCGATTGTACCCGAAAAGAAAGTGTCTGAATATTACGGACAACACGTCTTTGACCGAAAAGCAATGCAGAAATATCTCACAAAAGATACGTATAAGCAGCTGGTCAATGCCATTGATAACGGATTGCCTATTGATCGCTCGATCGCGGATCATGTGGCTGCAGGAATGCGAATGTGGGCTTTGGAACAGGGAGCGACACACTATACGCACTGGTTTCATCCGCTAAATGAAGGTACGGCCGAAAAGCATGACGCTTTTATCGAGCACGACGGAGCGGGTGGTGTAATGGAGGAATTCAGCGGCAAATTGCTGGTGCAACAAGAACCCGATGCTTCGAGTTTTCCGAACGGTGGTTTGAGAAATACCTTTGAGGCTCGCGGATATTCTGCATGGGATCCTTCTTCTCCGGCTTTCGTTATCGACGATACGCTTTGTATTCCAACAATCTTTATTGCGTATACGGGTGAAGCCCTCGATTATAAAACGCCTTTGATCAGATCGCTCAGTGTGATTGACGAGGCTGCGACAAGAGTTTGTAAGTTGTTTAGCGAAAATGTAGAATCGGTTACTTCATATCTTGGATGGGAACAAGAGTATTTCTTGGTAGACGAGGACTTATTTGCCACACGTCCCGACTTGATGCTTACCGAACGTACTCTGATGGGGCACGAGAGTGCTAAAAACCAACAGCTCGAAGATCACTACTTCGGCGCAATACCGAAAAGGGTGCAAGAGTTTATGAAGGATCTTGAGTATGAATCTTATTTGCTTGGAATACCGGTAAAAACACGACACAATGAAGTGGCTCCTAATCAATTTGAATTGGCGCCTATTTACGAAGAGACCAATCTCGCTGTAGACCATAATCTGCTTATCATGTCTGTAATGAAACGTGTTGCTTCACGTCATAATTTCAGAGTACTACTACACGAAAAGCCTTTTAAAGGTGTCAATGGTTCAGGAAAACACAACAACTGGTCGCTTATTACCAACACGGGTGTAAACCTTTTCTCTCCGGGCAAAGATCAAACGCAAAATCTACTGTTTATTACGTTTATCGTAAACACGCTGATGGCTGTTTACAAAAACAATGCAATGTTGAAGGCTGCTATTGCCTCGGCTAATAATGCACACCGTTTGGGTGCGAATGAGGCTCCGCCGGCTATCATCTCTTCTTTCCTTGGTACACAGGTGTCTGCGATCTTGGATGCATTCGAGACTTCAAGTATCAATGATGCGATTATCGTAGATGATAAAAAGGGCTTGAAGTTGGGTGTTGGTCAGATT